>JAJDAM010000537.1 GCA_029261905.1 Deltaproteobacteria bacterium | reverse complement strand
TTGCTCGACCGCAACGGCACCGCACTGGCTTCGAATCGCGCGGCGCAGAGAATTGCTGCCCTACACGACGGCTTCTCGCTCGCGAACCAGAGAACGTCAGCCGACATCGAATCGAGCGATGCGACCCTGCAGCAGACGGTGCAATCGCTCGTACGGGGCACGCCGGTTCCAGGACTCGATTTCGATGAGGGCTTCACGATCGAGCGCCCCTCCGGACTTCGACCGTTCACCGCGATGGTCTCGGGCGTGCTCGCGGCCCCGATGGTTGGCACGTTCGACGATGCAGTCGCGGCGATCTACATCTCGGACCCGGAGTTCCGCCAACTCGAGATGCGCTCGCTGCTCGGCAAGGTCCACGAACTGACCGATGCCGAGGCCGAGCTGGCCGCACTGCTATGCGAGGGCGAGACGATCGAAACCGCGGCCCAGGTGCGCGGTATCAGCGCACACACCGCGCGCAGCCAGCTGAAGAGGATCTTCCTGAAGACGAACACGGCGCGACAGGCCGACCTCGTCGCGCTGGTTTCAGGCGGGGTCACGAATCTCAGTGCGCATGATGACTCTCACGGCGGGCTGGATGACGAGCGGGACGGCGATCCGAGCCTGGCAGAACGGGGCGAGGACCGACTGCGCGCACTGACGATGCGCGGCGGGCAAGACGCTGATTCGGGGTCTCCGCCTTCGGGCGCCGAGCGCGTGCTGCCGCTGATCCAGCTCATCGGACGCGCCGCCGCCGACCCCGACGTCTGGCAGGACTTCGTGAACGCGCTTTCTACCGAGCTCGATGGCGCAGCGATTTCACTGGCGATCGGATTGCCTGTGGCAGGCTCCCGCCTCGCGTTTCGCGCGGGAATGCTCCCCGAATACAGGAGCGTCATCGAAGGCTATGTCGAGCGGCGCGCACTGCCGTGGCCCCTCGACGAGGTATCGAAGGACGCGTTCTGCGACATGGACGAACGCGTGTCGAGCGACGTGATCCGCGCGACCGATTTTCACCGGGAGTTCCTCGAGCCGCAGGGGCTCGCCGCTCGATCACCGATCGCGTTCATGTTTGGCAGCAGGGACGGCCACCTGCGCGCCGGAATCGCCGTCTACCGCCGCGCCGAAAGCCGCGCATTGACATCGGAAGATCTGGCCTGGCTCGACCTGTTGGTTCCTCATCTTCAGCAGGCCTATCACGTCCATTCGATGTTGAGAGGCCACGCGCACCGCGAGAACGCATACGAGCAGGTTCTCGATCGCTTCCCGACCGGCGTGGTGCTCGTCGACGGCGAAGGCGCGGTGGTCACCTCGAATCGGGCGGCGCGCCGGATGGCAGCGCTCGAGGACGGGTTCTCGCTCGCGGGGCAGCGCGTAGTCGCGACAGCCCCCAGGAGCGATGCGCTTCTGCAGCGAACCATTCGTTCCCTGCTGGAGCGCCCCTTCGAAACCCACCCCCGCACGGACGAGGGGTTTACGCTCGAACGGTCGTCTGGACTGCGCGCCTTCAGCGTGATGGTCTCGCCGCTGTTCGCGGGGTCCGCGGTGGGATTGCTCGGAGACGCCGTTGCGGCGATTTACATCACGGATCCGGAGTTCCGTCGGCTGGAGATGCGATCGCTGCTCAGCACGTTCCATCAGTTGACCGAGGCGGAGGCCGAGCTCGCGGCGCTGCTCTGCGAAGGCGAGACGCTCAAAGCGGCCGCGCGCTCACGAGCGGTCAGCATCCACACCGCGCGCACGCACCTGAAGAAGATCTTCCGGAAGACGGGAACGAATCGTCAGGCCGACCTCGTCGGGCTCCTGAAGGCAGGATTGACGAAGCTCGGCCCGAACGTCGTGGACGAGCCGAGCGACGACGGCTGAGTGCGGCGGTCGCTGCGCGAAGCGCGGGGTTGGCTTACGGTCTCGCACCAGGAGACCTGCCATGCACGAGCGTTCCCCCGAAGAGATCCGGATCCACCGCAAGCGTCAAGTGGCCCTGGGCTATCGGATTCTCGCCGCCCAGCGCTGGGGCGATCTCGGAGACGGCCACATCAGCGGTCGAGATCCCGAGCGCACGGATTGCTTCTGGGTATTGCGCTACGGCGTGTCGTACCACCAAGCGAAGTCGAGCGATCTGGTTCTCGTCGGTCCGGACGGGAAACTCGTCGAAGGCGAGGGACCGATCAACATCGCCGCCTACTACATCCACCATCCGATCCTTGCAGCGCGGCCCGAAGCCGTGAGCGCGTGCCACGTACACACGGGCTGGGGCACCCCGTTCTCCGCGGAAGTCCGCCCGATCGAGCCCATCACGCAGGAGTCCTGCCTCTTCTTCGAGGACCACGCGATCTTCGATGACGAGGAGGTCCAGGTGCAGAGTGTCGAAGCGGGCGCCCGGATCGCCGCGGCGCTCGGCGCCAACCGCGCGATCATCCTGCGGAACCATGGGCTGCTGACCGTGGGCGAGCGCGTCGACGAAGCGGTCGGCAGCTTCGTTCACATGGAGCGCGTGGCGGAGGCGCACATGAAGGCGCGCGAATCGCGGCCGATCTCCGCGGCGGCAGCGCGCTTCGCGAAGAAGGATCTCGTGCAGCACGGCGCCGGCCGATCCGCGTTCCATGCGCTCGTCGCGCGTCACATCCCCGACCGAAGCGTCGTCGACGCCTAACAATCGAGTCCGGCCGCACTGGGGTGGCCCGGGGCCGGCGCGCCGTAGCACTTGGGCCGTGTGAGGCGGCGGCTCCCCAACGACGCGGCTACTCCTTCGGGGTGACCGACAGCTGTACCCCGGCAACTCCATGGCCGTCGCCGGTCAGCGCAAGTCGCCCCGCCCGGAGT
>JAJDAM010000536.1 GCA_029261905.1 Deltaproteobacteria bacterium | reverse complement strand
CGTGATCGAAGAAGTCGGTTCCCGCCTGCGCGACCGGCTTCAAGGCATCGCCACCGAAAGCGACACACCCGAACAGCGGTTTCGAGAGTTCATCGCCGGTGTCATCCAGTCGATGGCCGTCGATCCATTCGCCCCCCGCCTGATCTCGGAACTGATCTTCTTCCCGGACGACGAACGCACCGACCGATTCGCAAGGGACATCGGCGCGCCCAATCTCGCTGCGCTTTCGAAGGTGCTTCAGGACGGAGTCGATTCCGGAGCGTTCACACCGCAGGATCCGAAGCTGCTGGCACCGGCTCTGCTCGGATCCTGCGTGTTCTACTTCCTCGGCGCCCCGGCCTTCCGACGCGTCATCGGGTCCGACCTGCTCGACCCGAAGTCCGTCGAACGCTACGCGGCGTACGTGGCTGATTTGTTGTTGCAGGGAATCTCTGCGCCGAGCGCAGAACCTTCGCCGGAGAAATGATGCGCGAGCGCATGGAAAACGGGTTCGAGCGGCTTGGCCACTTCATCGTCGCGCACCGGTACGTGGTGATCGTGATCGGTTTCGCGATCGCCGCCGCCCTGGGCTCCCAGCTACCCAAGATGGAAGTCGATACGGCCGTCGAGAACTTCCTGCCCGAAGACTCCGCGGCGCGAATGGCCTACATGGAATTTCGCGAGCAGTTCGGCCGTGAAGAGTTGATCATCCTCGCCGTCGATGCACCCGAAGTATTCGACCTCGAGTTTCTCACGAAGCTCCGGGCTCTCCACGAGGATCTGGAGTCGAACGTCCCGCACCTCGACGATGTGCAGAGCCTCATCAACGCGCGCGCCACCTATGGCTCCGAAGACGAATTGATCGTGGAGGATCTGCTCGAGGAACCGCCGGAGACACCCGAGGCGCTCGCCGCGCTTCGCGACCGGGTGATGTCGACGCCGATCTACCGCAACACGGTGATCTCGGACGACGCCTCGCTCACCACGCTGGTCGTCACGTTGAACCTGTACACCAGCGCTGGAGATGGAAACCAGGGTCTCGATGGCTTCGACGATGAGGCGAGCGCGGATGGATTCGCCGACGCGACCCGCCCGCAGGCGACCGCCTATCTGACCGGTGAAGAAACTGGCGAAAGTCTCGAAGTGATCTACGAGATCATCGACCGCTACCAAGCCGACGATTTCGAGATCTACCTCGCCGGATCGCCCGCGCTTCAGCAGGCAGTCGCCAAAACGATGGCCCGAGACATGAAGCGATTCGTCGCGCTGATGCTCGCAACGGTTGCCGTGGTGCTGTTCCTGATGTTCCGCCGACTCTCGGGCGTGTTCCTCCCGATGCTGATGGTCGTACTGTCGTTGATCTCGACGATGGGAGGCTTCGCGGCCAGTGGAGCGAAGCTGACGCCACCAACTCAGATTCTGCCAACGCTGCTGCTCGCCGCGGGCACCGGTGCGGCGGTCCATATCCTGAAGATCTTCTACCTGCACTACGATTCAGGGGCTTCGGTCGAAGACTCGATCGCACACGCGTTGCACCACTCGGGTCTCGCGGTATTGATGACCGGCCTGACGACGGCTGGCGGGCTGCTGTCGTTTCTCTCGGCCGGACTGACCCCGATCGTTCACATGGGCATCGTTGCGCCTCTCGGAATTCTGCTGTCGCTGGTCTACTGCCTGGTGTTGCTACCGGCGCTGATCGCGGTGGTGCCGATCCGTCGCGTACCCGCGCACGCACAATCGGAGCGCGGTGGCGTGTTGGATCGCTCGATCGTCGCCTGTGGAGACTTTTCCGCGACGCACCCCTGGCTGATGACCTGTATCGCACTGGTGCTGATTTTCGGGTCGATCGATGGCATCCGGCGCCTGAGCTTCAGCAACGACGTGATGAGTTGGCTGGCAGCCGACGATCCGCTCGTAAGCGCGACCCAACTGATCGACCGCGAACTGCGGGGTTCGATGACGCTCGAGTTGATCGCCGACACGGGAACCACCGATGGGGTGAAGACGGCGGCGTTCTTGAACAACCTCGAGGTATTCCGCGAACGCTCGGACGAGATCAGGCTCGGTGACGATCTGTATGTCGGCAAGGCGATCGCGATCTCGGACGTCTTGAAAGAAATCCACAAAGCACTGAACGAAAACCGGCCCGAGTTCTACTCCATCCCGCAAGACGACCTGCTGGTGTCGCAGGAATTGCTGCTGTTCGAAAACACCGGTTCCGACGATCTGGAAGACGTGGTCGATAGCCAGTTCCAATTGGCCCGCTTCATGATGAAGGTCCCCTACGCGGACCCGACCCGGTACCCCGAGTTCATCGAGCGAGTCGAAAGCGAATTTCGCGGTGTATTCGGCGACTCGTTCGCTGTCACCACGACCGGCTTCATGGGCATGATGGGGCAGACGGTCAGCCAGGTGATCGTGGGGATGGCACGCAGCTACGTCCTCGCGCTGGCAATCATCACGCCGCTGATGATCTTGCTGATCGGCAACTTGCGTGGAGGCCTGGTCAGCATGGTGCCGAACCTGACCCCGATCCTGGTCACGTTGGGGCTGATGGGCTGGGCGGGCGTATCGATCGACATGTTCACGATGATGATCGGCAGCATCGCGATCGGGCTCGCCGTGGATGACACGATTCACTTCATTCACGGTTTTCGTCGCGACTTCGAGCGCCTGGGCGACGCCCGAGCGGCCGTCAAGGAGACACTCGAAACGACCGGCCGCGCGCTGCTGGTCACGTCCGTCGTGCTCGCGAGCGGCTTCGCGATTTTCACGATGTCGGACATGGAGAATCTGTTCTTCTTCGGACTGCTCACGAGTTTCACCATCCTCAGCGCCTTCCTGATCGACATCCTGATTACGCCCGCGCTGATGGTGTTGCTGTACCCGAACCGCTCGGTGGAGGAGCGGGGGATCTGAAATGAAAATTTCGGTCCGTCGACGGCGCGGAGGCGGGGCGGGCGGGGCTCCGCAGGACCGGGCGGTCGGGGGGGGGGGCGGCGGGCGGGTGTTGGGCGGGACAGGCGGGG
>JAJDAM010000535.1 GCA_029261905.1 Deltaproteobacteria bacterium | reverse complement strand
GATGAAGCTGCTGGTCGACAGGTGTGTTCGTTTGAAGCTCAACGCGCTGATGTTGTACATCGAGCACACCTTCCAGTTCCGGCGACACCCCGAGATCGGACGGGGAGCGTCACCACTCGACGCCGCGACCCTTCGCGAACTGGACCGCTATGCGGCCGAGCGCCACGTCGATCTGATTCCGTGCCTGCAAACCCTCGGGCACATGGAACACATCCTGAATCTGCCCGCCTATGCAGGCCTGGCCGAGACGGACCGGCGTTGGACGATCTCTCCTGCAGAACCCAAGACCTACGAACTGCTCGACGATTTACTGTGCGAATTCCTGCCGCTGTTTCGGTCCGATTGGTACAACGCGAACTGCGATGAGCCGTACGACCTGGAGGCGGGGAAATCCGCGCAGCGAGGCCGCGAACTCGGGCCCGGAGGCGTCTACCTGGAGCATGTGCGCCAAGTACGCGACCTGGCCAACAAACACGGCAAGCGAACCATGATCTGGGGCGACGTCGTTCATGCGCGTCCAGAGCGTATTGCCGAGATCGATCGCGACCTGGTGCTACTCGATTGGTGGTACGAAGCGGGTTTCGATTTCGACCGGGTGAAGCGGTTCGCCGACAACCAGATCGAGTTCGTCGTGTGCCCGGGAACATCGAGCTGGAACTGCCTCTTCCCCCGAATCGACAACAGTCTCGAAAACATCGCAGGCTACAGCGATGCCGGAAAGCGTCACGGCGCGCTGGGCATGATCGTGACGGACTGGGGGGATTTCGGTCACTACAACCTCCAAGGCGGCTCGTGGCTCGGATACGCGTGGGCCGCTCAACACGCGTGGTCCGGCTCGGCCCCACCGCGCGATTTCGACCGGGCGTTTTCCAATGCGCTGTTCGGCGACCGCACGGGTACGGTCGCGCGCTGCTATCGCGAGATCGGTGCGGTTCACGACGCCGGCTTTCGCGTCTTCAATGCGTCCGCGCTGCAGTTTCTGTACTTCGACGATCTCGATCGCGGCTACTTCATCGAAGGGGCGAAGCCCGCCAGCCTTCGCCGCAGCGAGCGAAAACTTGCGCGCGCCTCGTCGCGGCTGGATCGCGCCCGCGACAAGTTCGCCAACGACGATCTGACCTGGCGTGAACTCCGTCTCGCCGTCGACGAGAGCCTGCTCGCAATCCGGAAGGGATTGCTCGGCGGCGTCACCATCGAATGGCGGCGCGGACCGAACCATTTGGGCAGCCGCGATCGTCGTCGACTTGCGACGGATCTAAAGGCACTCGCAACGCAGCAAGTCGCGCTTGGACGGCAATTGCGGTCGCTTTGGCTCGAGCGGAGCGAACCCTCCAACTTCGAGATTACCGGTCGCCGACTGCAACGGTCAGTACGTAGCCTGCGACGAGCGGCGCGCGAACTCGAATCGAACCGCCCGGCCGGTGCACCCGAAGCGCACCCGGGATTCAGCATCGGCAAAATCTTCGCGGCGCTGCGGCAATCCGCGGCGTCCTGACGGTCAGGCGCTCGATCGTCGGCGCGGCTCGTCGACTGCGAACGCGACGATCAACAGCGCTCCGATCTGGAATGCAATCGCGGTCCAGAACAACACCGTATAGCCGAGAGCAACGCTCAGGATCCCGCCCAGTACCGCGCCGAGGGCTCCGACGAGTTCCGACGCAGAGTTCGCGACGGCGATGCGCATCGGCAGGTTTTCTCGCGAACCGAACTCCAGTACCAGATTCTGCGCCGACATCTGAAACCCACCCATTCCCAGCCCCAGACCTGCAAACACGATGATCCACTCCGCGTCGGTCGTCGCTTCCATCAATACGATGACGGCAAGCACCCAGAGACTGAGCGAAGCCAGAAACACCGCACGGAAGCCTGTGCGGTCCGCTGCAATCCCCCAAACCAGATTCCCCAAGCCTTGCGCTCCGATGAAGGCTGCACTCAGTGCACCGAGTCGGGCGCCGGTCACTTCGATACGGGTTTGCGCGAACAGCACGTAGAATGGGACGGCCATGCGACCGATCGTCGCCAACGCACGGGCAACGAAGTAACGGGTGAACGCGCGATCCGAGCGCAGCAGTGCCGGGAGTTCGCGCAGTCGGGTGGTCAGCTTCGAAGGTTCTTTCACGCGCGGTGATTCGGGTTCGCGAACGAACAGCAACATTGCCAGGCCGACAGTCGTCAGCGCGAATGCGAGCAGAAAAGTTGCCGCGTAACCGTTGCCCAACGCGTTGGGCGCAATCAGCGCACTGCCGGCATACCACGCCACCCCGCTCGCAGTCAGACTCGCCAGCGCGTTGCGCAGTCCCATCAAGCGGCCTCGCAGCCGGACCGGGATCACTTTCGAAACCAGGAAATTGAAGATCACTCCCTGCACGCCCAAGAACAGACCGAAACCTGCCAAACAGACCAGCGCGGTGATCAGCGGCCAGGGCGCGGGCATCAACAACCCACCGAGTGCCAGCCCCAGGATCGCGACGCGCATCAGACCACCGATCAGAAACCCGAGCGGCAAGACCCGGCGTCGACTCTCGACCCAGGTGGCGCCGACGATCGGCGACAGAAACATTCCGAAGTACTGGAGCCCGCGTGCGACGCCGACGATCGCGTCACTTCCAGCGAGCAACGCGACATAGCTGGGCAGAAATGTGGGCGCATTGATGAGGCGCATCCCGGTCTGCCCGAGTAGGCCGTGACACAAGTGCGCGATGTAGTTGCGGGTGAGGTTGGCGTCGACCTGTTCGGCAAATGCCGCCTCGGAATCAGTCGCTGCCATCGGGTCTCGACTCGCTTCGGCGTGAGACCACGACTCGACGCTCTCCAGGTGTTTCGGTCAAGATCGATCGGGCAATGCCGGCCAGGTAGATCGAGCCCGCGACACACATCAGGTCGTCCGATCCCAGCGCCTCGCGCGCTGCACGGACTGCCAGGTGCGGGTTCGGGACAACGGATACCGACACGTCCGGGGCGATCGCTCGGATCATTGCGGCCACATCGGTCGGTGACAGCGATCGGATCGGTTCGGCTCGCGTGACCGTCACATGATCCACCCCCGGAACCAGGTTGCTCAGGATCGCTTCGGCGGTCTTGCCAGCCGAGATGGACACCACGAGGTGCGTGCGTTGCCTCGGAAAAGCAGTGAGGACTCCGGCCAACGCTGCAGCCGAAGCCGCCGTATGGGCGGAATCCACGATCACCCAGGGCGAGCGACTCAGCACTTCGATTCGAGCTGCCAGCCGCGTAGCCTCCAGCCCCGCACGGATCGATTCATCGCTCAGTTTCGCGGCCCGCAATGCGCACGCCAAAGCGAGCGCGGCGTTGTGGGCCTGGTGGCGGCCGAAACTCGAGATGCGCGCGTGAACGTCGACGGAGCCATCGACCAGATGCAACCGCTGCCCTTCGAGATCCTCGGAAACGACGTCGACATCGAAGTCTCGCCCCAACCGAAAGAGCGGTGCGTCGAGTTCGCGCGCCCGCTCGCTGACGACATCGGCGGCCTCCTCCGGAAGCAGCCCCATCACGACCGGGACTCCTGGCTTGATGATGCCGGCCTTCTCCTGCGCGATCTTGGCAACGGTATCCCCGAGCTGCTCTTGGTGTTCGAGTTCGATGGATGTGATGCAACACAGCATCGGCGACACCACATTCGTAGAATCGAGACGACCCCCCAGCCCTACCTCGAGCACGACCCGATCGACTGCTGCATCGTGAAACAGCTCGAACGCTACGGCCGTAGTCGCATCGAAGAACGTCGGCGCGTACGCCGGGTCGCTGTCGCGAAGTGCATCGACGTGGGGAGCAACTCGGTCCACCGCAGCGGCGAGTGTCTCGGGAGCAACGTCGACCCCATCGATCCGAAAACGCTCCGTCCAAGAAGACAGGTGCGGCGATGTGAAGGTTCCCACCCGCGCTCCCGACGCGCGCAGCAATGATTCGGTGTACAGCGCAGTGGATCCCTTCCCCTTGGAACCCGCGATATGAATGACCGACAGATTCCGATGCGGATCACCCAGGCGGGCCGTCAACCTACGAATCGGTTCGAGGTCGAAGCGCGCGTACGGCACGCTGCGCTCTTTTTCCACGTTGATCAAACCCTCGAGATACGTCTTTGCCTGTTCGAGCGTGCGTATTTCGGAAGTTCGCTTCACAGGACCGTTCTCAGTTTCATCACATCAACCATCTTGGCCTCGAAGGCAGTGATGCAAACAGGCGGGTGGGGTTGCCGATCAAAAAAGAGAGGCGGCCTTGGGGGGCCGCCTCGGATGCCTCATCGGTGGTGCGCTGAGCGCCAGCAATCCATCCACCGAACCATTCTCACTGGTTCAACTACTACTGGACCCCATCCCTACTGAACCATGTACCGCTTCCACTGCCGGTATTCCTTGACCTCTTTGATGGTCGTCTCGATCGAAGGAAAATAGAACTTCACGGCGTGTCCGCACTTGCGGCAGATCTTGTAGCAGAACTTGAACCCTTCGATCTCCTTGGTGTTGCCGACGATCTCGCGGTTGTCGTCTTTGCAGCAGGCAGATTGCACGGTCGGGGAGACGATTTTCTTCGGGTACTCGTTGCGGGGCTTCTCGTCATCCACGTACTTGATGATGTTCTTCACGATGCGGTTCTGTCTCGCATCGGTGTTCTGCTTTCGGATATTGCTACCGATTCTTCTCAACGGGGCTTCCTCGCTGCTGTTTCCCCTTCGTCGAGCTGAATGCCATCGTTCAACCGGCTAAGGAGGGGGGTGTAGTCTTGATATTCCGATTCACATGGGCGCTGGTCCGTGAAGCGAAATTCGTTGTCTCGGGGATCTTCCCCGAAACGAATCAGTGTCGAGCTGCGGGTTCCGTAGTCGCCCGCATGTACGCAGGCGCTCCGGAAAGCGTCCCCGTCGGCGTCGTGGCTGCGGCAGATTTCGGCCAGGCCATCGAGCACATTCCGGGGATCCGACTCGGCGACCTTTTTGGCCCGATCGGTCAGATTGGCGAGCTTCGGAGTCGGCGGAGCCTCCGGGTCCGAATTGCAGATCACGACCGGACCGCTGGGTAGCACCACGCGGCGCGGGGTCTGCCCATAAGTGATCGCGTGGATCGACTCGCGGTCAGCAACCAGCAAATTGAAGGAGTTGTAGGCCTGGGTGGGCAACTGCTCGAGGTTCTCCATGGCTTTGGTTGCGGCTTCCGTTGCGCTGCGCTCACGCAGCGTGTCGAGTACCAGCAGACCGCGAGATCTGCGCTGTGGGTCTGGCTCCTGGCCGTGCATGGGGCGATTGGTCAGGGCGGCGAACAATCCGTGCTCGTTCAATCCCAGCCAAGTGCCTCCCGCGCGTATGTCTCGCGGTGCCACGATGGCACCGAATTCCAGATTCCGGAGGGCAGGCCCCTCTGCGGGGCGGCCGAAGAACTCATCCCGGTTTGCTCCCACCGCGAGCGGGGTTTCCGGAACACATCCGTGGAGTACGATCAGCGTGCACACGGGACCCCCGCGTTCTCAAGAAGTCCCGTAAACAAGTCCGCGACCTGGTGGGGGTGGTCACGAAGCGCCTAACTATACCAGATACTTAGCTTTTCGCCAGTCACAAAGTCAGCTCTGTGGAGGGAAAGGTGTAGGGAAAGGCGCATGAACCGGTGTATGGCGAAGACTGGGAAGGATGTATCCGACAC
>JAJDAM010000534.1 GCA_029261905.1 Deltaproteobacteria bacterium | reverse complement strand
CTTCCGAAGTGACAGCGCCAGATTGATCGCGGTCGTGCTCTTGCCGACGCCCCCTTTACCCGAGGCTACGGCGATCGTGTTCTTGACACCGGGCAGCACCTCGGCGGTCGCGGCATCGGAACGTCCGCGCGTGTTCGAAGTCATCGTCACTTCGACGGTGCTGACCCCTTCGAGGGCAAGCACGTTTTCTCGGCCCGCCTTCTCGAATTTCTCCTTCACCGGGCAAGCCGGCGTGGTCAACTCGATCGCAAAGGCGACATGGTCGCCGTCGATCCGGAGGTTCTTGATGAAGCCGAGGTCGACGATGCTCTTGTTGAAATCGGGATCGATGATCGGACGAAGTGCGTTCAGAACGTCGCTATCGGTGACTTGTCGTTGCATCGTGATCCTCGATCTGCGCGGAATGCGCGCCCTGGGTCGGACGGCGTACGTGATGGTCGGTTCGGTTCGTGTCGAACAGTTCCGAATGAAGGCCTGGCTGTCTCGTTGCTGCTGTGACCGGGTTTCCGACGGCTGTGTTTGCCAGTCACGCCAGCGAAGGTCGCCGAATGCGTCCTGTTGCGAAGAGCTGGTTCGGCGGGTGTTCGGACTGAGGCGGCGACTCGCGCTCCCGCGGGAGTGCGACCTCTGGCTGCTGTGCGCGATACTACTGGATCGCGTTTGGCCTCGCAGGCGACGCGCGCCGAGCCAAGCGCTGGCTGATCGGCAGCGCGCGGATCAGCGCATCGTACCCGGAGCGATCAGTTCGATGACGTTTCCGTCGGGGTCGCGAATCCACATCTGGCCCTGTTCGGGGGTCGTCTCGAGGACTTCGACGCCCTGGTTCTTCAGCTGTTCGAGGATCTTCGGATAGTCGTCGATCGCGAAGGCGTTGTGGTTGGCTAGCGGGCTGAGTTTCGATTCTGTCGTTTCGCGCCCCGGCACCTCGATCAAATGGATTTGCGCGTTCCCGGCCGAGTACCACACCCCGCCGATCCCGAAATCGGGCCGCGGAACCGTCTCGAGGCCCATGATTCCCTCGTAGAACTTCCGTGAGCGTTCCAGGTCGGTGACGGTGAACGATAGGTGGTGGACGCCGCTCGCTAGCATCGGGGGTCTCCTCTTTCGAGCCGGCATTGTAGTTGACTTGGGAAGCCGAATCCGGTCAAGCCGCTGCTGGCTTCGACGCTGCTCGAGCGAGGATCGAGCGGTATCCCTTCTCGACGAGCGCGCCTTCGAGGACACCCCGTTCGGTCAACATGCGGTGCAGCCGAGGCAGATTGTAGAAGGGGACCGTCATCAGCAGGTGATGCTCGAGATGGTAGTTCACCCGATTCGGGGCCAGCAGTAGCCGCTGCCACCAGCTCGCTTCGATCGTCCGCGAATTGTGGAGATCGTTTCCCGGATCCGTCGCCATGTTGTGTTCCGCGATCGATCGGATTCGGGTGGCGAAGCTGTTCGTGGTGAACCAGGCCGCGACCCACAGCAGGTACAGCTCCGGTCGGCCCGCCAACGCCAGCGCGAGGATGATTGCGCCGTTGGTCAGTACGACGCCGTGCAGGTTCTGCCAGCCGCGGCCGCCCTTGCGAGCTGTCTTCCCAAACGAAAGTGAGGTTCCGGCCGCGTCGTTCGCGAGGCCCAGCCCGAGATCGCGTCGCAGCGTCGCGCGTGCGCGCTTCCAGCCGACCTGGCCCGAGAGATCTCGCCAGATCTTTCGTCGCATGCTCTCGCGCGTCACCGGGTACTTGGTCGCCAGATCCAGATCCGGGTCTTCACTCGTCCAGTTCTTGGCGTGATGGCGCAGGTGATAAGGGCGATACGGGCCGATGTCGGTCCAAACCGGGTAGGCGCAAAGCCAGTTGCCGGCCAGGTCATTCAGGCGGCGATTGCGAAACAGCGTGTGATGAGCGGCTTCGTGCATCAGTACCGCGAAGCCCAGCTGGCGTCCTCCAATGATCGCGATCGCGCCCAGGATCGACACGATTCCAGGTGCCAGCGCTACCCAGGCGAATGACGCCGCAACCAGCCCCCAGTTCAATGCGATCGATCCGAACGCACGCCAGTTGTTGGTTGCCAATAGGGAATTGATTTCGTCGCGGCTCAGTGCTTCTTGCCAGACTCTCGCCATTTCACCCTCCTGCTGCTCGAATCCCGATTCGGTGTCGTAGATTCGAGGTGTTTCGATCGTTGGCATTTCTCCTCGACTGCGATGCATCGAGTCGAATCATCGTGGCGCGTCTGCGCGGTCTGTCGGGTCCAGCCCGCCGGTTCCCGTAGCGCGAACGCCCGCGGCGCGAACACCGGCGGGAAGCTGTTGCGTTTCGGTGTCACTGCCCAACCAGTTCGCCCAGCATCGGCGTCCCAGTCGGTCGTAGCGATGCATCGCGTCGGACAGCGCCCGCCGTACGCTCGTCGGCGCGATGGATTCCGGTAGCAACGGGTCCACGACGAGTTGGCGAATCCCTTCACCACCCAGCTCGAACGACTCGCGCATCGCGACCTCACGCGGAAGTGTCGGTAGTCGCTTGGCGCTGGCTTCGAGTCTGGCGATGAGTGCGAGAGAGTCGCGTCGAAGCTGTTCGGTATCCCACAGCTTTCTCGCGACTGAATCGATCTCGCTATCGAGGGAGGTCATCCCGAACAGCGTCGTGAGCGGTTCGGCAGCGACCGACAGGTCCAGCCCGAGGTTGGCCAGCCGTTCTGCGACGAACGCGGAGCCACCTTCGAGATTGTCGGGGCGGATATCGAGTCCGGGCGACAGCGTCCGAAAGCCCAGCAACCGCAGCGGGCGCGCCCGTTGTAAATCCGCTCGCAACCGGTCCCTGCTGCGCTTTCCGGGGGTTCCGGCCGGTCCGCTGTGAACGCCGATCCAGTCACCGGACCAGGGTCGAACCCGCTGATCGATCGATCGCCATCCGACGATCTGCTGGTTGACGCCCAACGCGGTCGGACCCAGCCGATAGCGACCCCGCTCGTCTCGAACGACGAGCCCCTCGGCGTGCAAACGCGCCAACGCCACCCGCAGCGCGTTGTCAGCGATTCCGAACAGGGCCGCAGCGTCGATCAACGCACGCACAGGCGCAGCGACCTTGCCGCAGGTCGACAGGAGGTCGAGCGTCAGGCTTTTTGCGGTCACATGGCTGGTTCGAGGGCGGTTCGACTTCACAGGGTTTTATGTTACCGAAGATACATGTATTGTCCATAACCGGTAATATTGGGCTTGCCCGTCCGGGATCTGTTGCGAGCCGATATATTGCCCGGCCGTGTCCGATCGCTACGACAAGACCTATGCCGAATCGCTGGCGAACCCCCAGGCGTTCTGGTTGCGGGCCGCGCAGCAGATCGAGTGGGTTCGGCGCCCGCGCGCGGCCATCGACGATTCCAAGCCGCCGCGTGTGCGCTGGTTTCCCGGAGCGATGGTCAACACCTGCTACAACGCCGTGGATTTGCACGTCGCGGCCGGCCGCGGCGACCAGGCGGCGCTCGTCTACGACAGCCCGGTCACCGACAGCGGCCGGACACTCAGCTACCTCCAGCTTCAAGACGAGGTCGCGCGCACGGCGGGAGCGCTGGCCGCGCTCGGTGTCGGGAAGGGCGACCGGGTTCTGCTCTACATGCCGATGATTCCAGAGGCGGTGATCGGCGCGTTGGCAACGGCTCGGCTGGGTGCGATTCACTCGGTCGTGTTCGGCGGATTCGCCGCGAACGAATTGGCCCAACGCATTCAACATGCCTCACCCAAGGTGGTGCTGACGGCGACCTGCGGCATCGAGCCCGGCCGCATCGTCCCCTATCTGCCGCTACTCGAAGCAGCGCTCGAGATGACGCACAACAAGCCCCAACACATCGTCGTCGTCGACCGTCCGCAACAGAAAGCCTCGCTGGTCGCAGGACGCGACCACGATTGGAACGAACTGGTGAACCAGGCATCGCCTGCGTCCTGCGTACCGGTTCAGGCGAGCGAGCCGCTCTACGTGCTCTACACGTCGGGTACGAC
>JAJDAM010000533.1 GCA_029261905.1 Deltaproteobacteria bacterium | reverse complement strand
GCCAGCGCGCTCGATCGCGATTCGCAGGTCGTCGTCCTGTTGAAGCTTTGAATTCGACACGCGAGGAGGCTAGCAGGTTGCGGAAACACTCCCGGGTCGAAAGTTTTAGCAGCCTGGTGCCCTTGATTCGAAATTCGCCAGTCGGTCAATGACGCGGAGGCGGCCAGGGATGGCCTCCGCTTCATGGCTCGCTGGCCTCGAAACGAAAGTAGAAGAACGCACAAGCGTGTTGCTGGAAAGGAGAGCAGGTATTTGCCGGTAGCGCTGTGCTTGACTTCCGCGGAGGCCATCCCTGGCCGCCTCCGCTACCGAAGCATTGGGAATCCGGGCGGGAGCGCGAGTGATCGGACGCCCGTATGCGGGAGCCGCTACCCCTGCAGTTCACCGACTGCACGCCAGGCCTGATCGATGGCTCCGTCGAGATAGGCCGTTGCGCCGGCGTCGGAGTTCGCGATCGCGATTCGTCCGAAACGCTTGCGGCCGATCTCGTGGGGCGCCTCGCCGGGTGCGTACTCGGGATCGAACAAGAGGCTGGGTTCGAACGCGTATCCGTGAGGCCAGCGATTGACCGCGAGTGCAGCGATCTCTCGGGCCGGATCGAACCCGCTCGCGGCGAGCATCCCGCCCAGGTGCGTGCGCACCTCTCGCTCGATCGTCTCGAATGACGTCGCGAGAAGCTCGGCGCGTCCGGCACGGGACTGGTCGCGAGGCGAGAGTCCGGGGCGATTCACTGCCCGACTCATGTGCAGCACGATGGGATCGCTGGGTTCGGGGCTGAATTGGTAGTCGCCGAGGCTGACCGGAAAGTCGAGCATGACCATCTTGTGCCAACTGCCCGGGCAGTGCGCAAACGCCAGCCGCGCCTTTTCGAACGCGTGCCAGTTCTCCAACAACACGCTGGTGTAGACGAGCGGCAGTTTGACGAGAGAGTGGAGCGCTTCCTTCTGGGGGCCGGGCAGCTCCGGGCACAGGTACGGAATGACCATATTGTAGCAAGCGAGAATCACCTGGCGCGCACGGACGCGCTCGGTCCGACGGCCTCGTATGTAACTGACGTCGACGCGTTCGGCGGTTCGTGGATCGCCATCGTGTTCGACGCGAACCACGGTACTGTTCAAACGGAGCCGCACGTCCGCGTCGTTCCGGTCGAGCATCGAGTAGTCGAATCGGGCGGTGACGATGTCTTCCATGGTTGATCCGGCTGCGACGGTCGGGATCAACTTCCGCACCAGCAGGCGCGCCAGGGATGCATTGCCGTCGGGGAAATGGAAGTAGTAGGGCTCGAGTGAAAGTGAGATGGCACCCCGGATCAAACCCTCGAAGGTTCCAAGGCTCGTCGAGCCGAGGCCTGGGAGTCCGAACGCGAGAGCGTAGAGTGCCGGAATCACATCGATTCCGTGTCCGAAGTAACCGCTCGGTGCGTCCTGCAACAGCGCGAGAACCTCGGGCTCGGTGACCCCGAGATTTCGGGTCAGGAAGTCGCGATAGGAAATCGATTGCAGCAAGGCGGGCTCGTCGAACAGCGAAGCGTCGAGCCGATCCTCAGACGCGGTGACCAGCTGCAGCAGCTCGATCTGTGCCGCGTTGGAGATCGGCATCTGGCCGACCGCATCCGCCAATCCCACGTCCGAAGGTGCGACAGGCAGGAACGCGGAGGGGTCGACGAAACTCGAATGAACCAATCGGTCCACTCCATAGGTGGACTCGTCGAAGAAGATTCCGGCCTCGAGGCCGTGTCGCATGTAGAAATCCTCGTCGTAGGCCGCGCGCAGCGGCTTCGTCTCGACGCCGATTCGCGACAGGAGTCCTTGGGTCTCATCGCTATAGGAAGACGGCGCTTCGAGCGATTGGCTTCCGCCATAGCCGAGAATCGTCCGTCCGTTCCATTCGAACTCGTTGCGCTTCGCGTGCCCACCGAAATCGTCGTGGTTGTCGAGAAGCAGCACGCGTGCGGTCGGATGCTGTTCTCGATAGAAGAACGCGGCCGCCAGGCCGCTGAGTCCTGCACCGACGACCACCAGGTCGTACTCGGACGGATCGGGTTCGATTGCAGCCCCCCAATCGGTGCGCTTTTCGAACGCCATCTGGTGTGCGGTCTCGAAGGAGCCCGCATGGCTTCCGCGCAGTCCGAGTCGTGACGGCGGATACATCGCCGGATCGGGGGGCGTCCCCGAGGTGCCGACGGGAGCTGTGGTTCGCGTGGCCGGTGTCGGTGAGCAGCCTGCGCTCAAGGCAGTCCCGGCGATGACGGTCCCCACTGCGCCGTGCAAGAAGTCGCGCCTCGAGATGTTGCGACCCATTCCGAGATCGCGGTCCGAGGCCTTCATCGATGGATGTCGTCGTCGATGGCCACTACGAGTCCAGCTTGGAGTCCATCCGGTCCCAGACCATCTTGGGACGTTCGTCGACGCCGATCAGCGTCAGTGGGTGCTCGCGCTCGATGTGTCCCATCACGTTGCGGTACATCGAGTAGCCGATCAGCTCTTGTAGCCTGCGCGGGTAGGTTGCGACGGTTTCTCGGGGTGTGCCCAGCATCAGGTTCTGCTGCTGCCGGCACCAGCCTGACACGTATTGAATCGACAGCCCGTAGCGCTCAGAGTTTGGAGACGAGTTCTGTCCGCCGCCGTGCCACAGTGAGCCGTGCAGGATCAACGCGCTGCCAGCGGGCATCTCTGCCGAGATCGTCGTGTGAATTTCGCCGGGGCGAGGCATGTTCGGCTCCAGATGCGAGCCGGGTACGAGTTGCGTCGCGCCATTCTCCTCGTTGAAATCGCTCAGTGCCCACATCGTCGTGACCATCGTGGCGATGTGGGGCCGCGGAAGTGAGATCATGCCGTCGTCTGCGTGCAGCAGTTGCGGCGTCTCACCGGGGCTGATGTGCATCGACGTCGTACCCGACAACAGGAAGTCGTCACCCAGTACCGCCCCGACCCAATTCAGCATCGGTTCGTGAATCACGAGATCGCGAAACGATGGGCCATGCGCGATCAGATTGAAGATCCGACGCGTCCGAAAACCCTCGAATTCGTTCGGACCGAAGCCAATCCCGGATTCGCTCTCGATGCGGTCGATCTCTTCGACCAGCGACTGGCAGGTGCGTTCGTCCAATACATTCGTGACGATCGCGAACCCTTGGGTCTCTACGGCGCTTGCGACCTTCGATTCGATTCCGGACGCATCGATCGGAAAAGTGTTGTCCGAGGACTGCATATCGAGATCGTAGCTGACGAATCCCACGGATTCGCTAGAACTCGGCTGGAGCCGGTCGATCTGGAGGGAGCGTGGAACTCACGAACGAGGACGTGGCGAAGCTCGACAATCCGGTGTGGCACGCACTCGGTGGGCCGCACGCCCATCTGGCCCAAGCCGATGCGACCGGAGCGATCCGACGCTACCAGCCCGAGGTGTCGATCTTCAGCGCGGTCGATCGGATCGATGATGACGTGTGGAGTGCGCAGGCCGAGTTCGTGGGAGCTGGAGGCGTGGTGGTGCTGTTTCGCGACGAGGTGCCGCCAGCGCCGGCGGGTTGGATCGAAGAATTTCGGAGCGGCGGATTTCAGCTCGTCGCCAATGATCTGGTGCCCGTTCCGAACTGCGACTGGGTCGAGCTCGACGCCAAGGATGTCGACGAGATGCTCGAACTGACGCAGCTCACCGAGCCGGGGCCATTTCTGGCTCGCACCATAGAACTCGGCACCTATCGCGGGGTGCGCCGGGACGGTCGATTGCTCGCGATGGCTGGGCAGCGTTTCCATCTGCCCGGATGGACGGAGGTTTCCGCGGTCTGCACGCATCCCGACGCACAGCGACAGGGCCTTGGCGCGGCACTCACGCTGTCGATCGCCGAATCGATCGGCGCGCGTGGCGAGCGGGCATTTCTGCACGTACTCGAAGCCAACGAGAACGCAACGCGGCTGTACGAGGCGCTGGGGTTCTCGGTTCGCCGCAAAGTGGATGTCGTCGCGGCGCGCTACGGGCCCAGCCGCGATTGAACGCGCTTGCACGACGACCCCGCGATGGGGCCATCGCCTTGCCGCACGAATGAGGAGCCGACTGGATGACTGAATCCGATCTCGTCGAAATCGAAGCCATCAAGCAGCT
>JAJDAM010000532.1 GCA_029261905.1 Deltaproteobacteria bacterium | reverse complement strand
GAGCGCTCGTTCATTCCACTGCGCGCCTGGATCCTGCTGAGTGGTCTGCGCGGCAACGCGAGCGATCTGAAGCTGGCTCTTTCGAAATCGGGTCCGGCATCCGAAGCCGCCTTGCTGGAGTTTGCAGCCGTTCATCTGGCGAGGCACGCTCACCCGGCTGCGGAAGCCGTGCTCGACGGTTGGATCGACCGCGGCAAGAGATCCTGGTGGTGGGCGGCGCTGAAGGTGCGAACGTCCGCGACCCCGCCCCCGTTGACCGAAGAGCCGGAGCTCTCGATTCGAATGATCGTCTCCGGCGCCGCGCCGCATCTCGATGATGCGATCGAGAGCGTGCTGAGACAACGCGTTTCCAACTTCGAATTGGTCATCGGTCTGAACGGCGCTTCTGAATCTGCGATCCGTCGGGTCGAACACTACGCGGCGCGTGACGCTCGGATTCGGGTGATTCCACCAATGCCGGATCAAAACGGTGGGAAGCCTCGGTCGATCGTACCGATCCAGGCAGCCCGCGGCCGATACTTCGCGGAGATCAGGCCCTGTGATGTGGTTCATCCCGACCAATTCGTCGAGCAGATCGCCTTCCTGGAAGCTCACGACGAGTTCGTCATCGTGATGGGTGAGGCATTGGTCATCGACGAGAATGGGACTCCCATCGAACAGGGTCTTTCCGACAGCGGTATACCGCCGGGGGTGTCGTCGTTGTACATCCGAGAAGCTCTGGCTCAAGACCGGGCGGCCGCAACCGTGACGCTTCCCGGTCGACTCCATCGCGCGCGCAAGTCCGAAGGAGCCTGAAGCCTTGCGGATCGCCTATGTCAACCAAACGGTGGATCTGGTGAGACCTCCGGTTCAGAGTTCACTCGGGATCTGGACCTGGCAGGTGGGGCGCCGTCTGGCGGCAGAACACGAGGTCGCGATCTATACCCGCCAGAGTCGATGGCGAGTTCGCGAGGAGCGTGGCGATGGAATCACCTATCGCAACGCGCCTCGCCAATGGGACCGCAAGCTCGCTCCCGTGCTGGCACCCTTCATCAAGGATCGCGGAGAAGGTCGGCCGGCTTTTGCATCACGGTTCGCCGAAATCGGTTACATCACAGCCATTGCACTCGATCTGCGTCGGAAGGGCGCGGATGTGATTCACGTGCTCAACAACAGCCAGTTCATGCCTGTGCTGCGAGCCTTCAACCGAGACGCTTTGCTCGTTCTTCACATGCAGTGCGAGTGGCTCCACCAGTTGGATCCCGCGTTGCTGGCGCCCCGGCTGGAATGTTGTGATCTGATTCTCGGTTGCAGCGAGTACATCGCGCGCAACGCGGCCGAATGGAACCCACAAGCGGCGGAAATCTGTCACGCGGTATTCAACGGCTGCGATGTGGATCGATTCTCCGCGGACGAAAACGCATCGGCTCCAACGGGCCAGACACGCCTGTTGTTCGTCGGTCGCGTATCGCCGGAAAAGGGTCTGCACGTGCTCGTAGAGGCTTTCGTCAAATTGGCCGAACGGCACCCCGATCTGCACCTCGACCTGGTGGGCGACATCAGCAGTCTGCCGCGAAACCTGATCGTCGATCTGAGTCGGGATCCCATCATCAATGCGCTCGACCGGTTCTACGACGACAAGACCTACCGGGAACATCTCGAAGGGCGGGTGCCCGCCGCGCTGAAGGATCGCGTGCATTTCGTCGGAAACGTCCCGCAGGCCGACCTGGTCGCCCACTACGAGAAGTCGGACGTATTCATCCTCCCCTCCTCGTGTCACGAGGCGTTCGGAATGCCGCTCGCCGAGGCCATGGCGTGCGGCAAGCCCGCCATCGGTGCGCGCGCAGGCGGCATCCCGGAGTTGTTCGACGAAGGGCGAACCGGCTTCGTCGTAGACCGCGAAGATCCAGCCGCATTGGCGGACGCGATCGGAAAACTACTGGATGATCCGGAATTGCGTCGCGAGATGGGTCGGCTGGGTCGCGAGCGTTGCCGGGAACTCTTCTCGTGGGACGTGATCGCGGAAGAAACGGAGAAGCGGTACGACTGGGCGCTCGCGCGCAAAGAGCGCGGCTAGCGCGTTTCCATCTTCCAGCTGCAGGGGAAGAACATCACGCCCCAGCGACCCTCGATGCCACGGCCCGATCCGTAGAAATCCGAACCTTCGACTTCCAAGACCGTACAGCGATCGAGCAGGTCGTAGTCTTCGCTTCCCACAGAGGACGCCCAGAGCGAGAGGTAGTAGCGGCCGGGCAGCAGGTTGAGCATGTCGATCTCGAGTTCCACCATGCCGGGGCCGGGTTCCAGTCGCGCCGTGCTGTGCCCCGACGCCCAGGTGCTGGGCCCGGCGAGAAGCGTCCCGAGACCCGTGAAGAAGTCGATGCCGAAATGCGGTTCGAGTACCGGCTTGTTCACCTGGTAGTTCAGCTGGATCTTGATGCGGTCCCCACTGCGAACGACACCCCCCGGTTCACCATCTTTATCGACGACCTGGATGTCGGTGAATCGGATGGCCCCCGAGCCTTCGCGCTCCTCGATGGTCGTCAGGTCGGAACCTTCGCCGAGTCCGGTCGCGTAACTGCTGAGGTAGTTGGCGATCACGTCCGAAACCGGCCCGTCTTCGCGAAGCTTGCCGTTGTCGATCCAGATCGCACGGCTGCAGAGATTCTCGACCGCCGCCATGTTGTGCGAGACGAACAACACGGTACGTCCGGAGTTGCTGGCGTCGCGCATCTTCGACAGACACTTCTTCTGGAATTCGGCGTCGCCGACAGCGAGCACCTCGTCGACGAGCAGAATGTCGGGGTCCACATGGGCCGCCACGGCGAACGCCAGGCGCAGATACATCCCGCTCGAATACCGCTTCACGGGTGTATCCAGGAACTGCTCGACCTCCGAAAATGCCACGATTTCGTCGAAGCGTTCCGTGATTTCGTGTTTCCGCATTCCGAGAATCGCGCCGTTCAGAAAGATGTTCTCGCGGCCGGTCAGCTCGGGATGGAATCCCGTTCCCACTTCGAGCAGCGACCCGACGCGGCCGGTGATCTGTACCGTGCCATGTGTCGGCTGGGTAATGCGTGACAGCAGCCGCAACGTGGTGCTCTTTCCCGCGCCGTTTCGGCCGAGCAGTCCCACGACCTCGCCGTGTTGGACGTCGAACGAGACCCCGTCGAGTGCCTTGAATACCTCGGTTGCGCCAGTGGCACCGGCCGTGTCACCCGACCATACACGCTTTGCTCGTTTGAACGGATTGGTGGCAGCACGCATCACCATCTCGCCCAGGCTGGTGGGACGATCGCCGGTGTGCGAGATCAGGTAGTGCTTGGAAAGGTCTCTGACTTGGATCGCCGGCGTGGTCACGATCTTGTCCCTGCGGTCGAAATCAAATGACTCGAATTCGCACGAACGCTGCCGAACCTCCCGGCACCGAAAAGCCTTCGTACGTGACGTACTCGGGCGTGGCTAGACGATGTCCGCAATGGTTCTCTCCACCTTGCGAAAGTAGTAGGCGCCGCTGCGCAGCAGCAATATGGCGACTGCGCACGAGACCAGGATCATCCATCCTGGCTGGGTGTCGGTACCGAGGAGTGCCCAGCGAAATCCCTCGACCACACCCGTCATCGGATTGAGTGCCGAAAGAAGCCGCCAGGGACCTTCGAGCATACTGCTCGGCCAGGCGATTGGTGTGAGAAACAGACCGGTTTGAATCATGAAGGGGGCGGCCATTCGGACGTCTCTGAACTGCACATTCAGAGCCGCCAGCCAAAGCGCGATTCCAAGCGAAGTGGTGAAGGCCATCAACACCAGCGGAAGAAGCCAAAGAACGTTCCAACCCGGGTTGAAGCCGTAGTAAGCCATCATGGCCAGCAACACGGTGAATGCGAGCGCCATATCGACGAGGCGGGCCAGCAGTGGTGCAAGAGGCATT
>JAJDAM010000531.1 GCA_029261905.1 Deltaproteobacteria bacterium | reverse complement strand
TCGTGGGTTTTTTCCTGATTGGGGCAAGCGATCTGGGCGCGCCAATCCCGGCCACAACCGGCCTGCACGCGCTCACGGCCGGAGCCATCGGAGGCGCGGTCCTGGCTGTGATGACGCGAGTCGGCCTCGGTCATACCGGGCGACTTCTCGTGCTGCCCGTCGGTGTAGTCTGGTGCTACGCCCTCGTACACGGCGCAGCCCTAACACGCGTGGCCGCCCCCTTCGCGACCAGCGAAGCGCACCGAGCCCTGCTGCTGGTAAGCGGCTTGGCCTGGGCCTGCGCATTCGGCTTCTTCGCGATTCGTTACTGGTCGATCCTGACGACTCCGCGACCCGACGGGCGGCCCGGATAGGCGATGAAGCGTCATCTCTCGCTGCAACCGCTTTCGGACGATCACCACCGCGCGCTCGTACTGGCCCGGCACCTTCGACGATCGAGTGCAACCGACGCGGCCGAAATCGAGTCACTCGCGCGCGAAGTTCGGCACGAGTTCGAAGTAGATTTGGAGCGACACTTCTGCGCCGAGGAGGATCGGCTGTTGCCTATCCTGGCAAAGAGAGGAGCTGCCGAACTGGCAGAGCGGGCAGCGGACGATCACGCGCGTCTGCGGAGCCTCGTTCGCGGCCCTTGGCGCCAAGACACCGCGCTGGATATCGGCACGCTTCTCGAAAAGCACGTGCGCTTCGAAGAGCGTGTGCTCTTCCCAGAAGCGGAATCCCTGCTCTCGGAGGACGAGCTGGCCGCGGTTCCCAACGCCCCTTCCGCCCCGTGAAACGGCTGCAGCGAACTGACTTCCTTTATGGTCACCGCTTCGATTTCTACCCAGAGCCCTGGCGGTCCTCACCACCGATGCCTATTGGCAGCAAAGCGGCGTAGAATCTCACTCCGGCGTCGGCTCGGGGGCGCAGATCCATTTGTGGACAAACAGGTCGCATTGGTGAGCGCAGCCGCGGAGGCAGAGTGAAATATCGATCTTGGCTGGTTTCGATGGACCCTCGGCGCCAGTTCTCGCCGCGGCCTACGAAGTCCGCAGGCCGAGCACCTGCTCCGATGGTGCGCTGGCTCGCCGCAGCCCTGGCTTCCCTCGGGACCCTGATCGCTGGCTCAGCGGATGCGTTTCGCAACGGCGTCGAAGCCACGATCTTCGACAATTTCGATCAAGTGCTGGGCTGCTCTCCGTCCCCCTGCCATCGGCCAATCGACGAGGCCTTTGTTTCATTCCCGGACGCTCCACCCGCCGTTGCCCAGGGCGAATTCGTGAATCTGACCCTTCGGGTAGCGGGCGGTCCCGGTGCCACGTGCGGTTTCACCGCGGACGCGTCGGAAGGTGAGTTCTCCGTTGTTCAGCCCGACCCTCTGGTGCGGTTCTTCGGCAACGTTTCAACAGGTGGGCTCACGCATTCGGCGCCCCGCCCCTTCGATGCATCCGTGTGCGAGTTCATCCTCCGATGGGAGGCGACTGTTCCCGGTGAATCCAGGATCGCAGTAAACGGCATCTCTGCGAATGGCGACTTCATGCGCGTAGGCGACGCCTACGGTTTCGAGGAGATCGCCATTGCCGTAGCCCCGCTCGTCTATCAGATCACTCCGTATGACATCGGTGGCGGTTTCTCGATTGACGCGGGCTGGATCGGCACAGTGAGTACGGCCCCCGACGATGGACTTCTGAGCTCTGCGGAGATCCTTTCGTTCAGCGTTTCCTACACTCACCCCTCCGGTCAGGACACCCTCACGGACGCCGACGCAACGGTGCAGGTGACTGGGAACATCGCGATCTCGGCGACCCAGATCCAAGTCCTCGACGAGTCGCCCGCCGACCACTTCAACCAGATCGTTCTCGACGATGATTCGCCCTTTGCCTTCCTCCGCTGGCGAAGCATCGCTGACGAGTTCGGCGACTTTCAGCCGATCACGGCTCAGGAGCCGGCGGGACTCGCCGTGAGTTCCCTCCAACTGCCACCTGGCTCGATCGAAGTCGCACATGTCCCGGAACCGTCGCTGCCCGCAATGCAGCAGATCAGCGTGCTGTGGCTCGTGGGCCTGGCGCGTCTTCGCCGGAAGGCAAACGCCCGTCGCTTCCGTGGTGTCCGTCTTCAAGATCAAACGCTTTCGCGTCCGGTCGACACCCTGTGACCTATGGCCCTATGGCCCATAACCTACGGCTAGGGATAGACGGATGCGGGCTCATTGGATGATCAGCTTCGCGCTGAACTTGTTTACCGGCACCGTCGCTCCGCCCACCATTCCGTCCCCGATACCGTAGAGCCAGATCTCGTAGTCGTAGTTCCCGACTGCGAGCGGACACGGCAGCGTCACGCGCGCACCCATCGTGCCCTCAATGTGAAGGGACCGATAGGTCTCCCCGACTTTCTCGTACATGGGAGCCAAGTCGGATCCGCATTCGAAACTCGACGCGATGCTCGCGGGAAACACCACCTGTCCTGCGACATCCTGCGCGAGATTGACCCACTGGACATTCCGGTTCTTGGCGGCTTGCGCCGACACCGGATCGACCGAGCCGAAATTGAAGCGGACAAAGACCACCTCCCCCTCGAATCCCGCGCCCGGAATCGAAGAGGGTGACGCGCCCGATGACGCGCAAGAAAGCGCAGTCGCCCCGAACGCCAGCAACAGGAATTTGAAGTGTCGACTCATCAGGAATACCTCCCTCGCGTCGCGCGGGCCCGCTGTGAATTCGAGGGCTGCGGCGGGGCGGCCATCCTAGCCAGCACGATCCAGATGTTGCAAGAGATTCGCGAGCGCGAACTACGATCGAGGTTCATCGGCATCGACTACAGCCCGCCGAGCATCAAACTGCTAACCCCGACATGCCGCGGGCCCAACGGATTGTGGAAGTGCGCCTAATCGTCGGAACCCCGATGTGAGGTCTCTTCGATATCAACCCAGTCTTCCTCTTCGTACGTCATGCCACGCCGGCCGGGAACTTTTCGAGTGGGGCCTGGACGGTATAGCGGACACGACTTGGGGCCGTAACAAAACGTCTCGTAGCGGAAGCGCTTCTGATCTGGCTTCCATTGATCGAGGATGATTTCGACGGGCATTCGAACGCCCCAGATACAGGCCGAACAGGAACGCGATCCGTACGATCGCGCGGCAAGGCGCCGATGCCCCCGCTGGCGGTACACATCGATCGACGGTGCAGGACCGTACCAGGGCGGCGGAGAATCGGGCGAGTTCGCGCGGGGCTCGATATCGAGACGGCTGACCTTGTAGTAGTCGACGGGTTCCAGACGCGGGTCGGCCACGGGCTGTGCCTGACCTCGCGCCGCTTGACCGACTTCGAATTGATACTTCTGGTGAGCTGCTTTGCCAACGCCGAACCACGCCTCGCCATCGCGTTCGCCGATGCGGCCGCGAACGCGGATCGCATAGCCGAGATACGTGTGATGCCGCTGATCGAAAGACCGAAGCAGACGGAATCTCGGCTGTACGGACGTTATCTCTCCATTCCAGGTGAGCTTCATGCTTCCACGTCGTGGCATAACACATTGGCGATCAGCGACCGAGACGCCCTGCCACGGAACACTTCGCGCGCAACATGAGTTTGCCAGAGAGGCCGCGATTGCGTCGAGTCCCGACCCGCTGCAATGGCGTGGAAACGGCTTGGTGGCCGTGTTGGTTCCGGAACGGGAGCGGTTTCGCTAGCGTTCGTGGCGCTTGCGGTGCTGGTTGGACTCGGTTGGTTTTCGTGGTGCGATCGCGAGCGTTCGATCGACTTGATCCGGTGCTCTTACACGAAGCGGCGAGCCAACGGAAGCGGCCCCATGAAACAAACAAAATCGGTTCTCGGTTGGTGGGTCGGGCTCGTACTCGTTTTCACCACGATTCATCCCGCCGTTTCGCAGGAACGGGAAACTGCGAAGCGGTCGGCGCCCGCCGAGGTCGGCATCAACGTGCTCGAAGGTGCATGGGTCCGCCCCGATGGGGGCTACACGATTGCGATCAAAGCCGTCGGCGCAGACGGCCGGCTCGAGGCGATGTACTTCAACCCGAACCCACTTCCGTTCGAGAAGGCGCAGGCCGTCAGGGAGGGGACGACGATCCGCGCGGCGTTCGAGCTGCGCGCTGGCGGGTACGGGGGGTCGACCTACACGCTCACGTACGATCCCGCGAGTGATCGACTCGAAGGGATCTACTATCAGGCCGTCGCGCAGCAGAAGTTCGACGTCTACTTCACTCGACTACCGGACCCGACCCGCTAGCTGGGGGCTCCAAAGTGGCTGGTGACAGCTTCATCAGGCCCCCAACAAGCTCCCAAGCGCGAGGTTCAGCAGCGAGAGCAGCACGCTCCCGAGTAACGCGGGCCCGAAGCTGCTGACCGAGAAGCCGGGCACGAGCGCAGCCGCCAGGCGGAACATCAGCGCATTCACGACGAACAGGAACAGCCCGAAGCTGAGGATCGTGAGCGGCAGCGTCAACAGCACCATCAGCGGCTGCACGAGCGCATTGACGATGCCGAATGCGATAGCGGCGAGCAGCGCTGAGCCGAAGCCATCGACCTCCACGCCCTTGACGACTTGCGCCACGACCAACAGCAGTGCAGCCGTCACGACGAGATGTACGAGCAAAGTCATCATGGGGTCTCAGCGCCCTTGCTAGTTACCCTCATCGACGGCCTCTTCGAGGTAAGTGACGAGCTTCTCGTAACGGTCCTCGCGAGCGGCCAAGTCAATGCGGATCCGCAACCGCGCTGGCCTTCTTCGCCGCCTCTTCCTCCTGCGGCTCGCGGTCGACGGCGCTGTATGCGTCGCCGGCGGCCTGGACCGCGTTCGTGCCGGCCTTCCGCTCCGCGTCGTAGGTGTCTTTCATGATCTTCGCGGACCGTTCGACGTTGTCTTCGACGGTCTTGACCGCAGCCGCGACCTCCTTTTTCGCGGCGTCCGACGCGTCCTCCATCGCCTGCGCGGCCGCCTCGGCGCCCGCTTCGATTTTCTGGGCCGCACTCGTGTTCTCCGGGGCCTGATCTCCGCAGGCGACCGAGAAAGAGAGCGCCGCCATCGCGATGCCCAACCCAGCGAAATGTGTCAAACGCATAGCCTGATCTTCCTCCTGTTGCGGTGAACCCGCATTCTAATGAACTTTGGGCTGGTTCCGAATCGCAGCCAGTTCGTCGTCCGAAAAAAGCGTGCCGTCGATACGTGCTGACTCGACCATTCACCGCCGGGCGCTCAGCCGGCGAATCCGCGGCTGAGCAGGTAGATCGACAGACCCAACGGGTAGATGAGTCCGGTGTTGGCCATGTTCGAGGCCGCCAAGTTATCGAGCGCCTCCTGGGTGTCCTCTCCCAGATGCGACGTACCCTGCCGTTTGGCCAACGAGTAGATCGCAAAAAACGTCACCATCTCCGGCAGGCTCGTCACCACGCCGAGGATCCACCCAGCCACGGCCGGGTGGATGCCGAGCTGGTTGACGACCTCCCCCGTTGCGCCCCCGAGAAAGAAGCCGGCCACCGCAATCGACACGAGAGCGGTCACGACGAGGATCACACCCAACGGTAAGTTGCCAACCGTCTCCGTAGCGGGCGCGATCGCCTTCGGGTTCATGCGCCGGTCCACACCGCGGTACACGGCGAACAGACCTAACAAGATGGGTACAACCAACCAGCTCGTATCGAGTTCGAACCGCATCAGCACCAGCGGAGCCGCCACGGCCAGCGCAGCAAAGCCAATTTCGTCCAGGAAGCGGCGCGTCGCGAAATCGCGCCACTGCCCGTAGAACAACACCGCGGCCCCCATCAGTACCGTGTTGATCAGATTGCTGGCAGCGATGTTCCACAGCCCTGCCTCCCAGACTCCGGCCAGACCTGCCGCTACCAGCGTCACCAACTCGGGCGCAGATGTGGCGTACCCCGTCGCCTGCCCGCGCAGCTTCGTGCCCCACTGCAGCGCACCCGCCAGGTGGCCCAGCCCCTCGATCAGACCGAAACGGACCAGCCCGATGATGGCGACAGCAGAAACCAACATGACCAACAGCGACATTCACAACGCCTCTCGGGGCCACGCCCCCACGGCCGGGGTCGGGTCTGACTTA
Organism: Deltaproteobacteria bacterium; assembly: GCA_029261905.1. Lineage (GTDB taxonomy): Bacteria > Myxococcota_A > UBA9160 > UBA9160 > SMWR01 > JAJDAM01. Next base: position 11,436 of record JAJDAM010000531.1, on the reverse strand, counting down.
CTGCCCATACTCGGACATTGAGCCAGAACGCAGCTTGGATGTCTTATCCCCATCGCGTTGGCAGCCGGCTTCCACGTCGTGGTACTTGCTCGTACGGCACCGCGAGAGCACCACCAAAGCCGCCAACGCCGCTACTCGGAGAAGCCCCGTGTTGGGCGCCGGCACGACGCGATAGGTCATCGTGATGATCCGACCCGCACCGACATTGTCTGTGAAGTTCGTGCTGGCGAGCGTCGGTCCGGCCAGCTGGGTGACCGGGTCGACACTGTGGACGCTTCCGTCGGTGACCGAGTAGTAGATGAGTCCTGAGTTGGGGTCGTAGATCAGGTGTCGAAACGCTCCGGAGGCGGCCCCAGCAATCAGGTTGCTCGGAACGGTCGGGCCGGGGTCCAGCGTGTCGAGGTCGAATGAATAGAAGGCGTTGTCGGTGGAGGCGTAGTACATCAGCCGATTCACCGAGTCGATGGTGGTGTGGCGGAAGGCTCCGACGATTCCACCGTTGAAGTTGGCGCCGGCGATCGTGCCCAGCGACGTCATCGTATCGAGATCGATGATCTGTACCCTCTCGTCCGTGATCGAGTAGTACAGCGTGTTGTCCGCGGGATCGATGCTGAAGTGGCGGTCTGCGCCGTTGTTTGCACCGAGCAGTATCGAAGAGCTCACGGTCGATGGGCCGTCGGTATTCGTAGAGATCACCTTGGAGCGGATGTTGCCCGAAGTATCCGCGTACCACAGCAGATCGTCGTCCCCGTCGGCCTGGATGTTGCGCGCATTCCCCACGAGCGCACCGAGAAAGCCGGTCACCGAGGAGCCGCCCGTCAGCGAGTCAACATCGAAACTGCGCGCCTGGTCCTGGGAGTTCTGGTAGAAGAGCAGCGACGGCTGGGCGCTGGCCGTCCCGACGCCGATCAGCCCGAGAAGCGAGAGCGAAACTCCACATACGACACGAATCGAACGCGTCATGAGGTCCTCCAAATCCGGAGGGGGGGCGCCGGAATTATCGCAGATCGCTGTCAGCGAAGCACGATTCCGTTGCCTTCGACAATATCGGCATCGACATCGTCCCGGGCCCGGCGAATCAATGACTCTCGGTGGTGACGCTTGCATCCTCGATGATCGCGTCATATGCGTACCCATAGCCGAAGTCGCGATCCTTCGAGACTGTGCCACGCACCAGCACCACATTCCCCACGGCAACCTGCGCATCGGTCGTCACCGTGAGGTCGTTGCTGCCGTCTGCGGCCGATGTCCCATCGGCCAGATGAATCCAGTTCTTCCCCATGATTCCGGGCGAGAATTTCGTCACGCGGCCGCGAACGGTGACTTCGCTACCCGCCAACCCGTCGATCGAATCGTAGAGTTCAGCGACCGTCTTTCCACCCTCGGCTTTGGGGACAGCGAGATGGGTCGCGGTGGCATCCGTGCCGCCCTGCGTATGGGCTTTGCCGAAGGTATCCGGATTGGGCTGCTCGCCCGAAACTCGAACACCCGCCACGAACAGAATGACATCGAACGTTCGATCCAATGTCTTGCTGTAATGATTGCGCATCGCGGAACCGGCCGGCATTGTGACCCGGTCGCCAACGTGAACCGAGAATTCGGGCGCCGCTACCCAGAGAGTATTCGTGCCCGCCTGAATCTGGAGGTAGGTGTACCCGCCCGAATTCATCGTCTCGATGACCTCGCCGATGAGCATCCCAGCGACTGGATCGGTCGTCGGCATTCCACCCATCGGTGTCTGCCCCGGAGTTTCGGCCCCTGCCCCTGCGACCGGGGGATGCTGGAAGTTGTCCGCGGCCGCGGCATCCGTTCCCGCGAGAGGCGTCGCAAGCGCCAGAAAAGAGCAGAGTCCGAAGAAGGCGAGGGATTTCAACACAGGTTCTCCTAGAGAGTCGCGAGCCGAATCGGCCCGAGCGTAGATTGCCTGGAGCTTAGGTCACGATGGCCACGCCATACACATCGCGCTCGTCCCTGTTGGGTCCTCGGCCGTCCGTGATCCCCCCAACCACAAAGCGATACAGTAACCGAGAGGTGCCTCGGCCTACGTCCTGGGCAATTCGATGCGTCGAAAACGGCCTGGACCGTATGGGTGGTGACGATGACAGAAACGCAAAGCCACGAGGTGGTGGTGCTGGGTGCAGGGGTGTCCGGTATCTACCAGATCAAGCGCCTCGTCGATCTCGGAATCGACGCGATCGTGCTCGAGGGCGACGAAGATCTGGGGGGCACCTGGTATCGGAACCGCTACCCGGGCGCCCGCTTCGACTCCGAGAGCTACACGTACGGTTACTCCTTCTCGAAGGAGGTGCTCGACGAGTGGCACTGGAAGGAGCGTTTCTCGTCGCAGCCCGAGAACCTCCGATACCTGAACTTCGTCGTCGACAAGTTCGATCTGCGCAGACACATGCGCTTCGACTCCTTCGTCGATCGCATGGCCTGGGACGAGGGCGAGCGGCTCTGGCATCTCGGGCTGGCGAACGGCGCGACCTACACGGCCCGCTTCGTCGTCAGCGGCATCGGCGTTCTGTCCGTGCCGACCCCGCCGCGTTACCCGGGCATGGACGATTTCGCGGGCGACGCCTTCCACACCTACTGGTGGCCGAAACAGCCGGTCCCCCTCGCCGGGCGCCGGGTGGGCGTCATCGGGACCGGCGCAACCGGCATCCAGGTGATCGCCGAGATCGCCGACAAGGTTGGACAGCTCACTGTCTTCCAGCGTCGCCCCAACTGGAGCACACCGCTCAACAACTCGCCCATCTCCGAAGAAGAGATGGATGACATTCGATCGCGCTACGACGAAATCTTCGCGCAGTGCGCGGTGTCGCCCAACAGTTTCGAACACGTGCCCGACCCGCGCGGGTTCTGGAATGTGACGCCCGAGCAACGCCGTGCGCTCTGGAGCGAACTCTACGCCAAGCCAGGGTTTGCCCTGCTCGCGGCCAACTTCCCGGAGATCTTCCTCGATGAGGCCGCCAATCGGGAAGTGTCCGCCTACATCGGGGAACGTATACGCCAGCGGGTGAGCGATCCGGAGATCGCCGAGAAGCTGATCCCACAGGACCACGGCTTCGGCATGCAGCGTCTGCCGCTCGAGACCCGCTACTTCGAGGCCTACAACCGCGACAACGTCCATCTCGTGGATCTCTCGCTGACACCGATCGAGCGAATCACGAACCGCGGCATCCAGACGTCCGCGGCCCATCATGATCTCGATGTGATCGTCTACGCCACCGGCTTCGACGCAGTTACCGGTGCCTTCGACCGGATGGAGATTCGCGGTGTCGAGGGCCAGACGTTGCGCGACACGTGGCGGGACAATGCGAGTACCTACTTGGGCCTGCTGGCCCACGGGTTCCCCAATTTCCTGATGGTGGCCGGCCCGCAGAGCGTCTCGGGTTCCACGAACTTCCCCCGCGCCATCGAGCGCGGCGTCGACTGGGTGACGGGCTTGATCCAACACGCGCTCGATCACGGTCTCACCCGGCTCGAAGCGGAGGCCGAGGCCGAGCGAGAATGGGTGGAGGAGGTCGTGCGCGCCCACGAGCGGTTGCTCGCGAGACGCAGCCAGGGCTGGTTCACCGGCTACAACTCCAACGTGGAAGGACACCAGGCGGGGACGGTCCGCTATCAGGCGTACTTCGGGGGCGGCCCCAAGTACGCGGCACGCATCGTACAGGTGGCGACCGACGGGTACCGCGGCATCGATTTGCGCTAGCCCGGTACTAGAAGTGCCGTCCAGTAAGGCCGCTCGGGATTCTGCAGAGGGCTCGTTCGAGAACCCCGAGCGATCTGGCGTACACTGCGCCGGTATGATCCACCCCTACTCGAACGCAACACAGACGCGCTGGGACCACGGCGACTTCAAGGTCCAGCTCAACCAGTTCGGCAACACCCGCCCCATTGGTTTTTGCGAGGGGTCGCCGGCCGATGTCACCGAGTTGCGCGAGCTCGCCGAATCAGAGGGCGCGGACGAGATACGGATCGAAAAGAAGGTTCTGAAATCCGGCCGTGAAATCTGGACCCTGCACGGCGGGGGCTGATCGGAATCCGCTGCCGCCAGCTGCTGTGCGGCCCTTACCTGGCGGCGTGCCGAGCCCGCATCATGACGCCGATCACGAGCAGCGCCGCTAGCTGCAGGCCCCCCTGCCCCGGCTCGGGCACGATGACACGCGTGACCTGGCTGGTGTCGTTGTTGTTCACGTTGGAATCGACCTGGTCTCCGACGACCGAAGCCGTGTTGGTGAATTGGGCCGGTGCAGTCGGCACACCGGCGGCAATCTCGACCCGCACGATCTCGCCGCTGTCGAGCGATCCGATCGTGCAGGTGACGGTTCCATCCAATTCATCGCACAGCCCCGGCGGCTCACTCGTGATCGATTCGAACAACACGGCTTCCGGCAGCGGGTCGGTCATCACCACGCCCGTCGCCAGCGCAGGGCCGTTGTTCGCAACCACCAGCTCGTAGTCGACGCGGGTTCCGGCCTGCACCGGGTCCACCCCATCGAGTTTGAAGACCGAAAGATCTGCGCTGCCCTCCGGTGGGGGAGGTTCTGCGACGACAAGTAGGGTCGCGGTAGAGAAGTTGTTGAGAAGGAATGGGTCGAACGTGGAACTCGACGGCGATGCGGTGCCCAAAATAATGGTGCTGTTCGCGACGATCGGGGCCGTACCGACGGCATACAGGGTAGCGATCCAGCCACGCGCAATATTGCCCAGGTCACACTGCACCACCGGACCGAGGACCCCCCCGAACGCGCAGTCTTTCGACGCCGACGCGCCGACGAATCCGAAATCGAATGTGCCGGTGAGCTTGGCGTCGACGGCGAGCGCGGGACCGTTGTTTCGGATCCGGTAGATGTAGGCGTGCAGTCCACCCGACGCCACGCCGAGGATACCGGCCGGTATCGTGTACACGCTGACCGACAGGTCCGCGCCGACCGGGTCCGGTGGCGGGCCGCCGCCTAGCGGACGCGTCCGCGATTCGTCGAAGCCTTCGGGGATGAACGGCGCCGTCACCCACAGTTCGTCGCCGCTGTCGTCGTCCCCATCGGCCGGCACATACAGGCGACCGCCGCTCGCAGCCATGTCGATGCCACGTGGGCCGACGATCAACGCGATCGACCCATCGGGGCCGGGCCTGCGGATGTCGGTTCGGTCGGCACCGTCGGCGGTGTCGTTGAGTTGCCACAGTTCCACGCCGGTACTGCGATCGTCGGCCGCGAAGAACAGCGTCTGGTGCAGAGCGGTGAGTTTCGCGACGGGAGAAAAACCGTCCACCGCCGGGCTGACGTCCACCGCGATCGTGGTGGTGGTCCCGTCGGTCTTCCACAGCGCGATGCCGTTGACTCCATCTTGAGCGGCGAAGAACAACGTATCTCCGATCGCGACCATCTGGTCGTCGTTGAACAGCTGCCGCGCCGATCCGACACCCGGAAAGATGTTGTCGATTCTCTGTGTCCCCGTCAGGAAACCCTCACTCGTCCAGACTTCGCGGCCTTCGTCTGCATCCTCTGCGGTGAAGTACAGCTCGCCGTTCAACTCGGTGAACCAGGCCGGGTTCGACGAATTGCCGGCCCCGATGAAGATGTTCGCGACGATCAGCGTGCCCTCTTCGGTCCCGTTACTCTTCCAGAGTTCGACACCGTCGATGCCGTTGTCTGCGGCGAAATAGAGAGTTCCATCGATCGCGATCGGGTCGAAGGGACGGTGGGTCTTGCTGCCGATGAGGATCGAGGGGTCGAGGTCGATGGGCGCCGAGCCCTCCCCCGGTGTCGGGTTGATGTCGCGCACCATCATCGTGCCACCGGGCGTCCCGTCGCTCTTCCACAGCTCGAAGCCATGGGTGCCGTCGTCTGCCCAGAAGAACAGCGTGCCGTCGACATCGGTCGCCAGCGAGAGCTTGCCCATCGACGAACCCGAGCCTGGGTTGATGTCCATCACCATCGCGGTCGACCCGCCGGGTATCCCGTCGCTCACCCACAGTTCTCGGCCGCTGTCGCTCGACTCGGTGGCACCGAAAAAGAGCTTGCCACCGGCCGTTGCCAGACTCGTCGGGTTCGAGCTCAGCCCACCGTCGGCGATGTTGGCGACCAGCACCGTTCCGGCATCCGTCCCGTCGCTGCGCCACAACTCGCGACCGATGACACCGGAGGTTGCCACGAAAAACAGCGTGCCGTTGAACGCGATCAGATCGGTCGGATTCCGAGCTGGCACGGGTTGCCCTTCCAGCACGACCGTACCGTCTTCCGTGCCATTGCTGACCCAAAGGCGTGTATTGAAGAACAGCTCGCTTTCGTCGAGGACGCTCGCGACGAAAAACAGGCTTCCGTCCACATCGGTCAGATAGTCGGTAGACGACGAATCGGGGCCCGGATTGATGTCGCGCGGCATCAGCAGTACGCCGGTGTCGCCTTCACCGGCCGTCGCGGGCGACACGATGATCGACATCGCGAGCGCGATCAGCCCCAGTATGCCGGTCGAAATCCGGGTGATTCGGGTCGGTTTCATCGATTCGTCCTCCGCGCCCCCGGCCAGCTCCGCGACAGGAGTCACGCAACCGTCGACCCCCCTATTCTACGCTGTGACACCGCAAAATGGTCAAAGGGGCAAAAACAGATCGGGCTGGGAACCGCTCACCGTGATCGGCCACAATGGCAGGATACCCTGATCCTCTGGGCTCGACGCAGCCAACTCGCTAGTGTCGAGAACGGGTCGACGGGGTCGATCGACGCGGGTCTCGGCCGCCCGTTGCGAATACCCCATCGGTGAATCCTGCACGTGCCATGGGCCAGGGGAACTCTCCAGCTTTGTCGAAACAGGCCACGATCCGCCCGATCGACGAGGCGCTCATCGAGCACGGGGTGCGACGGCTCAGGGCCGATCGTTCCTTTCGTCAACGGCTGGAACCGTCTGGCGAAATCGCCATCGAACGCCCACTTCCGTTTCTGTTCGTTCACCGAAGCAACGGTGGAAGTCGTGCAGACGAGGTGCCTACGTTATTGCGCGACCACGCCTGCTTCATCGAAGCGCCCGATTGCGAGAGCACGAGAGCGCTGGTGTCGGCGGTGGCTCGGGAGCTATCGAGCCTGTTCGGCGGGGTCTTGGTCATCGAGCTCTGGGCGGGTGCAGCGCCCGCCGTGTCTCCGGAAGCTGGGCCGAGTCCCGCTACATTCCGGATCTGCTCCGAGCCGGAGTTTGCGAACAGCTCGACGGTGCTCGAGTTGATCAACGAGCTGCAGCACATCGTGCTCTATCAGCAGCCGGCGAAGGTGAGTTTCGAGGGGGCGGAGCGGATTGCTCCCCCTGGTGTTGAAGCTCTTCTTCCCGCCAGATCGGCTCGCGATTTCAAGGCGGCGCTGCTGGGAGTCGATGTCGGTGCGGTCTATCGCGACGCGCAGACCAGCGCGATTTATCCGATCGCACGCCGCAATCTGCGCCGCCAGGTGGGGACGGCATTCCGTCGCTCGATTTTCGAGTTCTCGCGTCACGAAACCCGTCACCACGCGGACCACTTCGAGGCTCTGGGTCGTCGGTCCTTCACGAAACTGGTCTGGGAGATCGACCGGGCGATATGCGCGATCTCCGAAAAATTCGACCTGCTGCTCACGACCACACCGGTCAATGGTCAGAGCGCGTACGCGGAATTCGAAGCCACCCGCTTCGAACGCGCGCCGCAACTGCTGTACCGCCCCCGCACGATCGATCCCCCGCTTCTCAAGCGCGAACTCTACCGGCTACCCATCGAGCGCGTGGCGGATACCACGCTCTCGTATCTGTTCGAGGAAAAGCGGCGAGAATTGGATCTGAAGCTCACGATGGTCGAGGAACTCCATACGCGGAGGTTCCTGCCGACGAGTCTTGCGTTGTACGGAAGAGTCGATTCCAACCTCGTGGAAGAAGCTCGAGCACTGCTCGAACGCTACCCAGCTTCGTCCCCGCCCACGCCTTCCGTCAAGATCGACGCCACGACGTTCGCCGCCCGAGCGGAAGCGCTGCTGGGCAGGCTGCGTGAGGTGGCTCCCGGACTCACCAGTTCGGTCGAGTTGCGGAGCGACATCTCGAGTCTCACCGTCTCGTCCGGAAACCTGCTCGTCGGAAGCGCGATGACTTTCTCCGAGGATCGCGCCGAGGCCTTGCTCCAGCATGAAGTGGGAACTCACGTCGTGACACACTGGAACGGCTGCCATCAACCGCTAGCGCTTCTATCCGCCGGGCTCGCGGGCTACGACGAACTACAAGAGGGCCTCGCGGTCTTCGCAGAATATCTCGTCGGCGGACTGAACCCGCTGCGCTTGCGCACCCTGGCCGGCCGGGTCGTCGCCGCTCGATCGATGAGCGAAGGGGCGTCCTTCGTCGAAACCTTTCACGAGCTGACGGACGATTACGGATTCGGGCCGCGGGCGGCCTTCACGAACACGCTGCGCGTGCACCGCGGCGGAGGCTTCGTGAAGGACGCTGTCTACCTACGCGGCCTGCGCTCGGTGCTCGAATTCGTTCGCGATGGTGGAAAGCTCGAAAGCCTGCTGATCGGCAAGGTCGCGACCGACCACGCGGAGATGATCGAGGAGCTGCAACAGCGCGAGATCTTGAAACCGCTCGCTCTGAATCCAACCTACCTGAGCGACCCCGCATCTCGAGATCGACTCGAGAAAGTGCGATCGGGCCTCGGCCTCGAACGCCTCGCCGAGCGAAGCGGCCCCGACGATTCATGAGCACCCACTGCGTTCACAGCGGAGCGGCGCGGCACGCCCCCGACCCGGCTTTCACCGCGGGCTATTGCGGCTCGATGTAGTTGAGTGCCAGCGCCGCGCGCTTGTCGAGGCTGTTGATGAACGGCAGCGCCTCGTCGCGGATCATGTACCGAAGCCTCGGCGTCATCCAAGCCAGGTTTTGCCGCTCGTCCGGACTCGACCTCCGCAGCCGGTAGAGCAGGTTGGCCGCCAGCTGCTCTCGGAGGCCGTCGAAGTTCACCTCGTGCATCATCTCATCGAAGACGCCCTGACCGCTCTCGCCCGCGAAGATCTGCTGGACGATCCCGCCCTTGTCGACGTCCCAGTTCTCGCCGAGGTCGACCAGGAACGAGCAGTGCTGGCGCAGCCCTTCGAACCAGGCGTGGTCGTTCAGCAGCTTCCGGAGGCCGAGTTCCAGCGCGGGGCGAAGCACCGGCGGCGCCAGCTCCGTGACGTCGAAGGTATTGCTCGAGCCGACTTCGAGGTTGTGCATGTTCTTGAAGTCGCCCATCGGCAGGCGCGTCCCGTCGAGGGGAACGACGCCGTCCTCGGGATTCCCGATCGAGATCGCCGAGCAGTCGAAGGGGATGAACGCTCCCCGAAGAGTCTTCAGGAACGCACTGCCGTGGAGCATCTGGTCCACGCCGGGAATCCACATCTTTACGACGCACTGCACGCCGTTCCAGCGCAGGGCCCTGTAGAGCCCGCGGTCCTGCTCGGGCGGACCCTGATCGATGCCGTCGAAGGGAGTACCGAGCCCGATCGCCAGCGCCACGGGGCTGTAGCGGTGGACGCGACCACTGCGGGGCGAGTAGAGGAAGCGCCGCGAATCCTTCACGCGGACGCGGCGCATCCCGAGCTGCATTGCGCGGAGGGCGACGAGACCGCCCTGGCTGTGACCGATCAGGAACATTCGCGGCGCGAACTCATCGAAGACGCGATTGACGATCTTCAGCGCCTTGTCGTCGGAGATCGGGACCCGAACGCCATGATCGTCCACCTCGTGGTCCGGGATGAAAGACGCGAATTCGGTCCGGAAGCGACCCTCGAGGTCGACGAAGCGGCTCGTCGTCAAGGATCCCTGTAGCCTCGCGAACGGGGCTTCGGGCATCGCCGCGCCCTCCACGGCGAGTCGCTCGATGAAGCGGGTCTCGGCCATCCGAACGGCGATCTGCTGCGCAACAACCGAGTCGTCGAGGTAGAAAATCTCCCGGATCACGTGCGGTCGGTCCCGGTCGCGCCGCGCAGAGCTCGCCAGGTGGTCGACGATCTGCGCGATCACATGCTTGAACTTGACCGCCCGGGTGACTTGGATCTCTTCGAGCTTGCGCCTCGAGTTCTCCTCGAGGTCCTGCCCCAACATGACGCCCAGGTTGGTCCGGTTGGCGACGCGGCGGACCTTCTGCTCGCTCTCGAAATGGTCGGTGAGGCCCTGGCCGCTCGAGGCGGGACCGAACGTACCCGCTATGAACTCGACGAGGTAGTTCTTCGGCAGGATCGACGGGCGGCTCGGCTCATCCGGCCGCACGCTCTTGCGTCGGCCGTTCTGCCCTGTTCCGGAGATCGAGGCCAGTGCACGATCGACGGCCTCTCGACATTGGGCTGCGGTCATCAGTAGCTTCTTCAGTAGGGAGAGCTGCTTCGGGTACGTTCACAAGGCTAGCAGCTGTCTCGCACGGTAGGTGGCCGCCGCCGAACCGGTCGGAGCTCGAGCCGATCGGGGCAGCATTCCCGTCAACCTGCTCGCGACAGCACGGATCGGGTGCAACCCGATCCACCCGGCGATCCTCGCGCTCACGTGCATGATCCCGTGCGGACTGCGCGCACATTGATGATGTAGGTCTTGAAATTGAAGCCGACCGTGCCGTCGTCGGCGATCGGGCCGGATCAATCCCTGCGCCGCGCGAGTCGTGAGAACAGGACCAAACCGATCGCGACGGCGGACGAGATCACTGCATCGGGCTCGGGAACCGTCGTCAGCGTCGCTACCGCCAGCCCCTCGAGCGCAAGGTTGGCCGCAACGCTCGCGCCACTGGCCAGCTCGATTGCGCCGGGTTCGATCGCATCGATCCGCAGGTCGCCCAACTTGACCGAGCCCAGATCGCCCGCGATCGGGTCGCCACCATTGAATCGCAAGAGTTCGGACGACAGCGAAAAGACGACGTCGCCGTTGGGCGTAAAATCCAGCAGGGAGGAGCCACCGGTGATCGCGATCTGTCCCTCGATCGCACACACCTCATCGCCGTTTCCGTCTTCACAGACGACGCCGGTGCTCGACGGCACCGTGCCGGTTGCCATGAACAGATGAAGGGTTCGGGTCCCTCCGGTGGAGACCACGACCGCGCCCGTCGGCGGTACACCATCGTTCGCTGGACTGTGAAAGATCGTGGGCGGCACGGCGAAACCGGCGGACGCCCAGAACAGGCTCGCAAGAACGAACATCGCAGGCCAGCTTCGCGACGGAAATTCCATGTGATAGTCTTAGCACTCAATTCGTGGGGTACACCACCATGTTGCGAAGCGCGCTGCTTGCACTGCCTGTACTGCTGGCCGGAGGTGTACTTGCTGCGCCGACCATGGTTCGGGCAGCGAACTTCGTTTACGACGCCGACCTGCGGTTCCCCCAGGACATCATCGTCGTCGCTGACAACTCAGGGTCGATGGCCGCAGAAATCGTTGCGCTCCAGGCCGCGTTGCAGGGTTTCTC
>JAJDAM010000530.1 GCA_029261905.1 Deltaproteobacteria bacterium | reverse complement strand
AATCGGAGCATGCAGCAGATGGCGATCGCCAAGCTGATCTTTGACGGTGTCATGGAGCGCTTTCCGCGTCTGCGTTTCGGGTTCCTCGAAGCGGGCGTGGGTTGGTTCCCGGATCTGATTCAGAGCCTTCACGAACACTGGGAAAAGCGAATCAAGAACTTCGACCCGAGCATCGAGCCGAGCATCCGCGAAATCCTGGTCGAGTTCGCCAAGGAGCCCGTGCCGAACGGCGGTCGGGGGCTGGGCCGAAAGGTGCGCCAGCTCGCGAGCATTCTCGGGCCGAAGTCAGAGGGAAAGTCAGAGGAGAGGGTGAGCCCGGAACAACTCGAGGCCTTCCGATACGAGCACCCGAACCTGCCGCGCGACCCGTACGAATACGTGGAACGGGGCCAGATCTTCTTGAGCTTCGAGCCGGGAGACCCCGCTGTCGCCTACCTGCCGATCGCACTGGGTGACGTCGGGCGTCGGCTTTCCTTTGTTGCGATCGACTACGGCCACTGGGACGCGGAACTGGTCGGCTGCGTGCAAGCGGTCGCTGGCCGGCCTGGAATCGACCCCGAGTACGCGAAGCGTCTGCTGTCCCAGAACGCACTGGAGTTCTACGGGCCACGTCTGCAACAACGCATCGGCGTGGCCCCACCGATCGGCTCGCCGATCGTTCCCGATACCGATGGACTCATCCGCCATGCGAGCTGAAGAGCGCGGGTTCGACCCGTTCCGCGTCCTGGGCCGCGACGATCGGCAGCGCCATCTCGCCAACTACCTTCGATTTCTCGAGCAGAACGACGGCCGGCTCGATCGGCGGGACATGGCGCTCTCGCGTCGCGAACTCTACTTCGATGAACTGCTCCGCAAGCCCGTGGAGTGGGCGGGAGATGTCGATTTCGAGGCCCTCCACGACCACCTGGGCAGATACTTCGGTTCGTCGAGCGGTGCCGAACTGGATCGCAGGACTGCGTGGTTGGTCGTCGTTGCGAAAGCGAATACCGGTGAGGCGTACGGTGTCGGGCGCGAGTTGAAACGAATCGCGGTCGCCGGCGCGAAGGCGCCGACCGACGCGTTGTATCTGCGGATGCTCGCGCAAGAGAGTTACCACTCGCGCATCCTGGTGGAGGCCTGCAAGACCTGCGGGGTCGAGGTCGAAATGCCGGTGCCCCATTGGAATCAACGGATTCTCATCGACATCGTGATGCGACTGCCCGAAAGCATGCGCTGGGTGCTGGTGTTCTGTGGCGAACTCGCGGGTTGCGCTGTCTTCGAGGCACTCCACGAGAACTGCTCAGCGTTTTCAGCGGAACCCGAAGTCGAGGAGCGGCTTCGATCGCTGCTCGCCGATATCTGGCGAGACGAGGTCCTCCATGTCGCGTACCTGCGCGCACGCCTGGGCCGCATCGGACTCGGGGTCGCCCGTCTGCTGGCGCCGGTCGTAATTCGAAACGCGTGGCTCTATCTGCCGCAATTGCGTTGGCTCGGTGTGAGTGCGGCGGATCTGGCGGATCGGCTCGCTGGGGGTCTCGAAATCCCCGATGGAGTCGACTGGATGGAGCCCGACCCGATCGCCGGGAGCTGAAAGGGCGATCGAACCAGCCGTCGGCCCGAATTCTCTCGGAACTGGAGGGCCCCGGGCGTTATCATGATCTGTGTATGCTGAACGCTGCACAGAGCCCGGCGACTCCTGCCGTATTCGATGGGGACCCTGTCGTAACGCGGCGAATCATCTTCGGCGTCGGCCTCATTTACCCGCTCTGGTATCTGGCAACACCCGTCGGCGCACGGGACGCATGGTGGACCTGGGGCGTGGTCTCGCTGGTCTTCCTGCTGACAGCAGGGCTTGCGCCGCGCGTGCCCTCCCTGAGGCGACAGCTTCCCAACATGTTTCCGGGCCCCTGGCTGTCGACGCTACAGGTCTACCTGCTCGCCTGGCTCAACGATATGCATCTGTTCTACACGGCAGGTTCGGTGATGTCCGTAGTCGCCATATCGGCCACCATCACGACCCAGGTCGGTCTGGCCTCGTACGGGGTATTCGTTTCCACGTTGGGCCTGGTCCTGTTCGTACTCGACCCGGATCCCATCAAAGCGGCGTGCTGGTTCGGCGTGCTCCCGGTCGTGGTGATTGCGTATCAGCGACTGACGATCCGCCTGTCGCATGCCCAGATGGCGGACGACTACCGATACAAGCTCGAATACGACGTCGGCGCGCGGACGCGCGAACTCTCGGACGCGAATGTCAGGCTGCGCCGCGAAATGGAAGAGCGAGCGAGGCTGGAAGAAGAGCTGCGCCTCGTTCACAAGCTCGAAGCCGTCGGCCGTCTGGCGGGTGGCGTTGCACATGAATTCAACAACCTGCTGACCCGGATCCGTCTGTACGCCGAGCTGGCCCTCGACAAGGAGCCTCCCGGGAGTCGAGTTCGCGAAGACGTGGGCGAAATCCAGAAGGCCGGGCGCCAGGCCGCCGTACTGACGCGACAACTCCTCACGTTCAGTCGTCGCGGCGAGGTTCGCAGTGAACTGGTCGACCTGAATGATGTGGTCGAGTCGACCAGCTCGATGTTGCGGCACCTGTTGGGTGAGGGGACCGAGCTGGTCGTGTTGCTCGGTGATGGACCGCTCGCGCTGGTCGCGGATCGCGGGCAGACCGAGCATGTGCTGGTCAACCTGGTTCTGAACGCTCGTGATGCGATGCCCGAGGGGGGGCGCCTGACGATCGAGACTTCGGCTTGGAAGCGGAGCGATCACGGGGAGGCCGACCTGAACGATCCGCTACGCCAGTCCGAGTACGTGTTGCTCACGGTCACCGACACCGGAGTCGGTATGGACGCGCAGACGAGCGCGCGCGCGTTCGATCCCTTCTTTACCAGCAAGTCCGAGAATAGTGGAACGGGGCTGGGGCTGTCGATCGTGTACGGCGTGCTGAATCAGTTGGGTGGACACGTTCGCGTGTCGAGCGAGCCCGGAAAGGGGGCACGCTTCGAGCTCTATTGGCCGCGCACACATGGGCTTCCGAAGGAAGCTTCGCAAGAAGAGGCCATGCCCGAAGTTCGTGGGGGCGACGAACGGATTCTATTGGTCGAAGACGAGGCGGATCTGCGTCAAGTGCTCGAGAGGCTCTTGTGTGCCTGCGGCTACACCGTGTTGCCGGCCGACAACGCGACCCTGGCGCTGCGGATCGTCGATGAGGCCACGCGGCCGATCGATCTCCTGTTGAGCGATGTGGTGATGCCGGGGATGAATGGACTCGAACTCGCCGAAAGCATGCGTGTGTCGGCCCCAAACACCCGAATCCTGCTGATGTCGGGGCACCTCGAACCGCGAGAGAGGAACCAACCGGCGATTCCGCCGGATGTCGACTTTCTCGCAAAGCCTTTCGAAGCCAACGACCTGCTGCACAAAATCCGAGAGGCATTGGACAGGCCCGAGCGGCCGGCGGACTCCCCGGGCTGATTCGACGGGCTGATTCAACGAGCTGATTCAACGAGCTATGCGACCCGACGCGCTTTCGGTCCGCAGTCGATCCGGGTCAGGCGTCGGGTTCGGTGGTGTCGGGGGCCTGTTTTGCGGAACGCAGGATCTGTTGCACGGCTTGCCGGGTTACATGCAACAGACGCGCGGCTCCACTCCGGCTTCCCTCGGTTTGAGCCAGCGCTTCTTTGACCATGACCCGGCGCACTTCATTTTGCAGTTCGCGCATCGGGACTCGACCGACAGAGGCCGTAATCAGCGGCTCGAGGTTGGGAGCGTTGTTGCGGGCCGCCTCGACACTGTCCGCCAGCTCCTGGATCGAGAACGGTTTGGCGAGATACGCGCGGACGCCGAGCTGAGCGAGTCGAAACGCCTCGTCGGGCGACGCCTTGCCGCTCATCGCGACGATGACCGGGGCGGGCGACAGATCGGCGGCGGAATCCAGCACGTTGAAAGCCGAATCATCGGGCAATCGGACGTCGATGATCACCAGGTCGGGCGGCGGCACCGCAGCGAGTTGTTCGCGCGCTTCGGCTGCCGTGCCCGCCTCGAACAACTGAGAGGCACCCCATCCGCGAACGGTGCGCACGATAGCCGCCCGCAGTGCGGCATCATCTTCGATTACCAGAACTCGTTCGAGATCGTGAACCATTGGGTTCCGTCTCCTTCGTGTTCACTGATATCACCTTCTACCGTCGGTGACTACCCAAATGCGCGCGCAAATGGTCACAGTTCTGTTTTTCCGTCACAATCGTCGCGGCAAACGCGTGTGTGCCGGGAGTTCGGCGTGAGCATGAGTATAAAAGGGTCGGTCGTTCGCGACCCGCAAGTGTTCTTGCAGGTCGCAGTAAATACGGCTCGACGATGAGGCCGGCGACACGAGGCTTCCCATCATGAAATTCGAGATCCTCTACTGCGGGCCTTGTGGGTACCGAGACCAGGCAGACGAACTCGCCACCGAGCTGACGGACCGCTTCGGCGCTTCCGTGACGGTCGAAGAAGGGAAGTTCGGCCAGTTCGATGTGTTGCTCGACGATGAACTCGTTGCTTCCAAGGGGGGATTCTGGAGGCGGAAGCTGATCCACGGAGCACCGCCGCAGCCGGAGATCCTAGAAGCGATCGAACGCGCGTTGAAGCGTTCGTGACCGACAGCCATTGACCCATCGCGCCCCAGTCAACGGGGTGGTTGCTCTCAGGCCGCGCTCGGAAACTGGACCGCCCTGGCCACCGTCTACTCTAAGCTCGTGCGTCTGGAGGGCGGATGGAAGGCTCGAATCGATCGACGGGGGTGGTGAGATGGCCGGTCCGGATTAGGGACGGGCTGCGGACGCTGGCGTTGGCCGAGCTGTTGCTGGGGCTGCTGGCGACGGGGTGTGGGATTGCGGTTTTTCCGCCCGCCGCTGGAGCACAACAGGACTCGGTGCTTCGAATTCAGCGTGGCGCGGACGGCGAAACGGACCACCTGACGTTTGGCGAATTTCGAGGCGAGGCGGAGCTCGGTCGGAGCGGCACGGACGCTGGCGAATTGACCGTCGAGCTGAAGGATGGAGCTCGCTTGTTTGGGATGCGCGAATTTGGGATCCGCGCTGCACGCGATGCCATGGCCGAGATGCCGGTGTTGGAAGAACTTCGAAGTGCCGGCGTTCTGGCGCCGCGACAGATCGCGGTGCGCGTTTCTCTCGATGGTGGCGCACCGGTTGCGCACCGCGCCCAGGAGGGGTTTTCGAAGGAACTGGCCGAATCCCAGCAGCGTCGCGATGGTGTGATGTTTCGATTTGATTCCAATGCACTGCCCGAACTGCGAATCGTGCCGTTTCGTGCGAAGAAAGTCCGAGAGTCCAAGCAGCGCAGTGCACAGCTCGCCACAGCGGAGGGTCTGCTCGCGGGGTACTTCCATGGAGATCTCGCGATCGCAGATGTCTTCGACTTGGATTCGACTTCGGCATTCTTCGCAGTTGCCGAGCTCTACTGCGCTGAAGCGATGCTCGCTCTCCCGAACTTGCGCTTCTATTTCAACCCCGTCATCCAACGCATCGAACCGGTCGGCTATCGGGCGATCCCCGGTCCGACTCCCGCCGCCGACGGCTGGATCACGAAATTGGCGCCGTGGTCGGCTCGCCTGCTGCAAGATCCCCCGCTTGCAGCGCGATTTGCCCAGCGGCTACGCGATGTCGCCCGCGCGATTGTCGAGCGCGATTCGGCTGGCGCACTGGCAACGGGTCGCGCCCGCGCGTTCGAAAACCGCGCTCTTCCAAAATACGTCGCGATTGTGCCGACCCCGTTCGTTCGGCCAGACGCTGTGGGTCTGCGGTCGAATCCAATCCCGCGTGCATCGCTGGCAGAGGTTGCTGCTCGACATCCGTTTCTCGAGTGGATCGAGTCTCGGCGCGTCTTCAAGGCGTCGCCTGGAAATTGGGATGTGCAGGGCTCGTTGGTTCTGCCCGAGGGTGTCGGATTGGAGCTGTCGGCTGGAACGACGCTGCGCTTCGAGCCCGACGCGCTGCTTTTGGCCAGTGGCCCCCTGCGTTTCGAGGGCACTGAGCCATCCCCCGTCGTGCTGGCGCCGCTCGCGCAATCCTGGCAGGGGATCGTGGTGCTGGACTCCGCGCAACCGCATACGTGGAATCACGTCATCGTGAGACAGACTTCCGGAGTCGGTCGGGGCAGCTGGAAGCTGCCGGGTGGAGTCACGTTCCGGGCTTCCGAAGTCGAGATTTCGAGTACCCGGCTCGAGGATTCTGCCGCCGAGGACGCCCTCAACCTGATACGATCCCGCTTTTCCTTTTCAGACGTATCGATCTCCGGAGCGGCTTCCGACGCGTTCGATTGTGATTTCTGTCGCGGAACGATTCGCGGTGGACGGATCGAACGGGTGGGTGGCGACGGCATCGATGTCAGTGGTTCCGAAATCGAGGTCGAAGGGGTTTACCTCGCCGAGATTCGGGACAAGGCGGTATCCGTGGGTGAACAGAGCCAGGTGACCGCACGCCGACTGACGATCGACTCGGTCGGAACGGCCGCAGCGAGCAAAGATGGATCCGAACTCGTGATCGAAGATTCGAGGGTCTCCGGCGTCGGCCAGACCGCGCTGATGGCCTATACAAAGAAGGCTGAATATGGACCTGCGCGACTCGAGGCTCGTGGGCTCACGCTGGTTGGGGTCGATCGGCCCGCCGCGGTACAACACGGAAGCCGCTTGTCGATCGACGGCGAGCCACGCGAAACGGAGGCGCTCGATGTCGATCGTCTCTACCAAGATGGGCCGATGAAGAAATGATCCACCCCGCGCGGCGAACCGCCTGGTGGATCGCGTCGATCCTCGCCTGGAGCTGCCTGTCCGGCTCAGCGAACGCCGGAACCCGCATCCCATTCGGGGGGGAGTTCCATCAGCAGATCGACGAGGTTTTCTTCGATCTCGACCACGGAACCCAAGGTCGCGCCAACCCCGCGAAGCTCGACGCCTACCGCGAGTTCGTCGACAAGAAGCTGCGGTTTCTCGAGGGACATGTCGTCAATCTCGAGACGATCGATGGCGGACGCAGCGAAGCCAGCGCGAAACAACGTTTTCGAAAACTCGATACGACGATCGCACTCGAGCACATCAAGAGCTTGTTGGAACGAATCGCGGA
>JAJDAM010000529.1 GCA_029261905.1 Deltaproteobacteria bacterium | reverse complement strand
GCGCGCTACGCGTTCGCCGATCGTGACCCAGCGCCCATCTACGAAGATCGGAACCGTACCGCGCGTCTTCAGCAGCACATAACCTCCCCAGCGCTCCAGGTTGTAGAGTTTCCCTCCGAGCTGGACCTCATCGAGAAAGCGGACCGCGCCTGCGGGGAACGTCACCGGCTGAAAATTGCCCACGGGTCGGACCCACAACCGAAACTGCTGAATGTCGATCTGGAGACCGATCGCCACCAGTGCTACCGACAAGACGAGCCCATAGATGGCGATCGACATCCGACCCCGCAGCAGCGTCGAGCCGGGGCCTCTCGCCAGCCAGCTGCAGCAGACACCGTGCACGAGCGCGATGGGCGCGAACGAAAAGTCGACGAATCGTGCGCTCGAAAGCGGAAGCAGGGCCAGCACGCTCACGACGGCCATCCATCCCGGGGCACGAGATCGGCGTCCGATCCACAATGCCGCGGGTAGAGCCATCGCCAGCAACGCCAGCGCTCCGAGCTCGAACGGCAGGTTGGCTGGATCTCCCCAGAACGTCACGATCGACGCCCATTCGGAACTCAGTCCCCGATTGATTCGGTTCGATTCCAATACATACGGGATCAACCGAGCGCAGTTCGGAGTCAGCAGGACGGCCACGGCGCTGAAGCCGCCGAGCAGTACGACCCGGTCGAGTCTCCCGCCGGCCAGATCCTCGGCATTGGCGGTCGCCCAACCGATGCGCCGAGCCGACCATTCGACCGCGACGTACACCGCGATCAGGGCCGGAAACAGGATCGCGCCAGAGTGAAGATTGGCCCAGAGAGCCACCGCGACGAAGATCCCCGCGATCTGGCGCATTTCGAGGCGCGGCCGCAGAACGAAGACATAGTGGTAGAGCGCCATCATCATCGCGAGGTTGAACATCTGAGGTCGAAGTTCGAAACGACTGCGAGCAACCAGCGCGAACCAGAGGACCGAAGCCACCGCCAAAACGGGCGGCCCTCGATCGCGGCGCAACATCCCGAAGAACGCGACGAGCAATCCAACCACGGCCGCCGCGTGGAGCCACCGGAGCCCCACGATGCCGGTCGATGTCGCAACGGTGTGCATGATCAGCTGCGCCAGCCACTCGTGGGCGACCATCGGGTTGCCGGTTGCCGTGTGAGTGAAGGGTTCCGTCGTGGGAACCGCACCGCTGGCTGCGATGTGGTTTCCCAGTGCCAGATGCCAACCGAAATCCGGGTCGCGAATCGGATGCATCGCGGCGGCCCAGATCATCAGGCAGACACCGCCTAACACGCACCATGCGATGATGGGCCGGTCAGCCCAGTACTGCTTCACTGGCGACGTCCACTGGTTAAACGGCCGCCCTCCAGGGCAGGCGTTCGGGGCGACCCTTCGGGAGATTTCCGTAGAGATCCGCAATCAGATCCGACTTCAGGGCCTTGCGTGAGGGGTCCTCCCACAGGTTCTCGAACTGGTTCGGATCGTTTCGCAGATCGTAGAGTTCGCCCTCGGTACCGTCGTAGAGGGTTCCCGGTTCGTAGGTGCTGGCGAGAAATCCGTCGCGATAGATGCTGCGAATGAAGGTGCTGGTACCGCGGTGCTCGCAGTCCCATTCGGTGAGCACACGCTCGCGTCCCGAGCCGGCTGCTGTTGGCAGCGGTGCCCCTTCGTTCCAGTGCGGAATGTCGATGCCGGCGATCTCGCAAAAGGTCGAAGCGAGGTCGACGTGTCCGACGGGTTCTTCGACGCTGGCCGCAGGAACCCCCGCCGACGGCGCGGGTCGCCAGATCAGCGGGACGCGCATCAACGCGTCCACGTGGTACGGACCTTTGAACAACAAGCCGAAGTCGCCCTGGAATTCTCCGTGGTCGGTCGTGAAGAAGATGTCGGTGTCCGCATCCCAACCGCGCGCGGTCACTCGATCGATCACCCGACCACAGGCCTCGTCGATCAACTCGTTCTGGATGTGTGCCATTGCGTTGATCTCACGGATCTGGTCTGCCGTCATCTGCGCGGGAACGAATGCGGGCGGTGCTTCGACGTTGATGTGTTCGCCTCGGCCTTCGAACCAGTCCAACCAGTGTCTGGGCTTGCGCGCCAGAACCTCACGACATTTGTCGACACTTCCCGGATATCCGGCCGGCAACGGCAGATCGCGCCAATCACACCGCGAAATTTCGGAAGCGGGCGGATCCCACGGATGATGCGGATCGGGAAAGCTCATCCACACGAACCAGTCCTCGTCGACCGCGAGCGAATCCAAATACGCGATGGTTCGATCCGCCACCCAGTCGGTGTGATAGATCTCGCGGGGAACGGTGTTGTGATGCACCTGGCAGGCGCCCGTATCGCCGCCGCCGTCGTGATTGACGAGCATGTTCCCATCGCTGTCGAATCCGACTTGTGGGTAGAACGTTCGCAGGTACTCGGGATGATGCTCGCGCATGAATTTCGGGTAGTGGCCGAATCCCACGGGACCGTGCATCACCAGCTCCGCGCGATCGAACCCTCGATACGGACCGGTCGAATCTTCGCGAGCCATTCGGCCTTCCGTCCACTCTCCCTGAGGATCGAGGGCGGGTTGAAAATGCGCTTTCCCGATCAATGCGGTCTGGTAGCCCGCTTTGCTCTTGAGTTCCTGCGCGATACTCGGCGCATCCTCGGGCAGCGGGACGCCGTTCATCCAGACGCCGTGGCTGCGAACATACTGTCCCGTCACCATCGTGGAGCGCGCCGGCATACACACCACGTTCTGGTTGTGCGCGCGACGATAGTTGATTCCGGCTGCTGCGAGCCGGTCGACGACGGGCGTGCGGGCGATCTGGCCGCCGTTGCACCCCAGCGCGTCGTATCGTTGTTGGTCGGTGGTGATGAAGAGAATCTTGCGTCCCATCGGGGCATCATATCGAATCCGACTCGGGGAACC
>JAJDAM010000528.1 GCA_029261905.1 Deltaproteobacteria bacterium | reverse complement strand
CACCGGATCGGTGGTGCGCAGCAATATGATCTGGCTAAACGTCGTGCAGGCGGTCCGCTCAATATTCACGGGTGTCTTCTTCACGCCGGCGTTCTTGGTAACACTCCCCACCGACGTGGCCTTGACTTACACCTCGCACGTCATCGCGGTGGGACCGGCATTCCTCAAGCCCATGCGGCGAATCCTGTCGGGCGAGGCCTTCGGCCCGAAGACGGAGCATGTCGCGAGGGTGGCGACGAACACACTGCTCGGCACGAGCTACATCGTGGCTTCGTGGTATCTCCACTCGTTCCTGTCGGGCTCCGACTTCAATCTGGCGCACATCGACGTGGCGCTCGCCCTCGCGCTCTGCTCGGTCGTGTACTTGACCCTACAGGTGCTCAAGACGAAGGTCTTCAGGACGCTGCCACTGCGCGCCGACCGCGTGCGCCTGGAGCGCGCGCGCAAGGAGTTCCCGCAGCAAATGGAGTTCCTGGAAGCGGCCGCGCGCCGAAGCGCCTCCGCATCGGGTGTCTCCGATAAAGAGGCGGTGGGTCTGACCTTAACCTGGATCGAGCGGCAGGTCTTCGAGACGCCCTTCGAGGAGCGGTTTGCGGCCGGCGCTCCTGCCCAGCTCGAGGAGCTGGAGAAAGCGCTGCGTCACGCACATGAAGCGGTGTCTCCCGAGCGCCTGCGATGCGCGCGCCGCGCGCTGGTCCACGACCTATTAGACTTGTACGGCCGAGAGCGGACGCCCGCCCCTGCGCGGCACCTGATCGAGCGCCGGCTCTGGCTGGGCCGCCCGTTCGACGGCACAAGCTCCATCGAGTTCCTGCGGTTCCTCCGCGAGCGGCACGCCCAGCACACGAAGCGCGTACGCGAAGGTGCTCTGCTCGACCAGTTCGTGGCCACCGCCGTCGCAGGCGGGATCGGCCTCTACAGCCTCAATTGGTTTGTACTGGGGGGGTCTTAGTAGAATGCCTGGCATGAACCGCAGGACGATTAGGTTCTCGTTGATTTCGACGCTCGCACTCGTAGTCCTGATCTTGTTGATGGCGGCGGCGAGTCTCGGGACCCTGTGGTTCGCGCAGTGGTCCGTCGACAATCGACTCGAGACACTGCGCGAGGACACCAAGCTCGAGTTCGAGGGTGTGGTCGAGCGGCTGGTCACTCAGAAGGCCAAAGACGTCGCGCTGCAGTTGGCGCTGGCGATCGGGGACAACGAGGATCCCGACTTCACTAAGGACAGCGCCTTTTACCGAGTTGCCGTGCAGTCGCTCGAAGGTGATGGAGATGTCTCCGTCGGACAGGGCAGCTACACGTGCGTGTTTCGCCGCTCGACGACCGAGATGTTGGCGCACCCCAACGCGCAATATCAAGGGGAGGTCATGCGCGGGTTAGCCGACGACGAAGGCAGGGAAGAATGGTGGGCCATCTTCCAGCGCAGCATCGACGACGGTCACGCCTCCGGGCACTACAAATGGGAAGAGAAGGACGGCGCGCGGACCATCCTTCGCCCGAAGTTCATGTACATCACGGAGATCGGGCCCAAGAGCGATTTCATGGTGGCAGCCACGCAGTACAGCGATGCGTTCTACGCGCCGGCTCTCGAGCTCAGCAAGAAACTCGAGGACGATCTGCACAAGGACGCGAAGAGGCTCGCTCGGACGAGCCTGATCGTGACGGCAGCGCTCGCGCTTGTCGTACTCCTGATCCAGTGGTTCCTCATCGCGCGCCTACACCGCTTCGTGCGCGCGACGAGCCAGTTCACCGCACAGCTCGGCGTGGGCAAATACGAGGACGCCCCTCCGCTGCCGCTATCTCGCATCACCGAGCTGTCGACGATCAACACGGACCTCGAGGCGCTGCAGGACAAGCTGATCGAACTTGACGACTTCAGCAAGTCGCAGGCGGTCACGGCGGCGTCGCTGGAGGTGACCAAGCACGTCGTCCACGAGATCCGGACACCGATCGACAAGATCCAGTTGGCGCTGACCCGGCTTGAAGGTGGATCGGAAGCGTCCGTGGACGTCGGCGATTTGCTCCTGTCGGCGAGGAAGAGCCTGGAGGAGTTGATAGACGAGATCCTGCACCCGCGCGAGAGCCACCTCGGATCGATTGAACGCTTCGACTTGAGCACCGGGCTAAAAGCCCTGGTCGCGAGCTATCGCGAGCGCTACGCCCCCCTAGAGCATCCGATCGACTTTTCGATCGACGACCGCACGACCGGGCTCCAGATCATCGGGTCGGAGAAGGCAGTGCTCCGCGTCGTCGAAAACCTGCTCAAGAACGCCGCGGACGCGATCCACGGTCGCGGGCGCGTTTCCGTCTCGCTCAGGGAGGACCGCGGCAATGCTCTCATCCTGGTGAAGGACACGGGCCGCGGCATGACGGAAGACGTGGCCGTGCGCATCTTCGAGAACGGCTACTCCCATGGAAATGACAAAGGCAGCGGCGTATGCTTGTTCCTGAGCAGACAAATCGTAAGCGACCACGGCGGGCGTATCTCGCTGGCGAAAACGG
>JAJDAM010000527.1 GCA_029261905.1 Deltaproteobacteria bacterium | reverse complement strand
CGATGGAAGCCTTCTTGCGTGGCCATCGCTTTCCCGCAGCACGGGCGGCCGAACTCGGGTTGATCAGTCGGGCCGTGCCCGCCGACCAACTCGACGCGGCGATGGACGAAGTCATCGCCGACTTGCGGTTGGGCGGCCCGGCCGCGCTGGGGTTTGCCAAGAGCCTCGTCTATGAAGTGCCGGCGATGAATCAGAAGGAGGCCTTCGCCTGGACGGCGAAGCTCTCCGGTCGACTCTTCCAGAGTGATGAGGCCGCGGCCGGAATGAAAGCATTCTTGAAGCGCGAAAAACCTCCCTGGGCGGACGAAAGCTGAATCCTGATCCGAAACCACAGTGCGGTTCACCGCCGAATCAAGAGGCGACGAGGAGTCGAACGAAATGCTGCAGGTGAGCGTGGATCTCCGAGAGGAAGTGGATGAGCTACACGGTTTTCTCCAAACGCTGAAGCCCGAGGACTGGGATCGCGAGACCGGATTCATGCAATGGACGCCCTGGGACGTCGTTGCACATCTCCACTATTTCGACCTCGTCTCGACGGTGTCGCTTCAGGGCGAGGAGGCGTTCGCATCGGAACGCAATGCGTTGATGTCCGCCATCGGCCGCGGGAAGACCAACAAAGTTCTCGCGCGGGAGCGATTCAGCGATCTGGACAGCCGTGCGCTGTTGGATCAATGGCACAGCACCGCGCACGCGTTGTGCGAAACCCTCGGCGAGACGGACCCGAAGCTCCGCCTGCCCTGGTTCGGGCCGGACATGGGCGTGCCGATGTTCACGACCGCGCGGTACATGGAGACCTGGGCGCACGGCCAGGAAATCTACGATCTCCTGGGTGCGCCGCGCAGCCACACCGACCGAATCAAGAACATCGCCACGATCGGGATGAAGACTTTCGGCTGGACGTTCGTGAACCGGAAAATGGAAATCCCCGGTCCGCCGCCGTATGTCCGCCTCGTCGCACCATCGGGAGCGATCTGGGAGTGGAACGAGCCCAGCGACGAAGAGCGCATTCGCGGCGATGCCGTCGATTTCTGCCACGTCGTGACACAGGGAAGGAACGTCGCGGACACGAAGCTCGAAGTCAGCGGTCCAGTCGCGACGCAATGGATGTCCATCGCGCAGTGCTTTGCCGGCGGCCCGGTGGACCCGCCCAAGCCGGGCACCCGAGGCCCCAAGAGCTAGCCCGCGATCTGTTTGCGTAAATCGGAAGAGGATGAAGAAGAATGGATCTTGAATTCGACGCCCGCTACGACGAATTTCGCAACCAGGTTCGCGACTTCGTCGCCAACAACCGCCCCCCGCTGAACTTTGGGCTCTCCGACGGCGACAACACCGATCGGGTGGCCTGGCTGAAACTGCAGATCGAACACGGCTACTGGGCGCGCACGATCCCGAAAGAGTACGGGGGCTACGGGGCCGCACCCGACCTGCTCGAAACCGTGATCATGGACGAAGAGTTCAACAAGGCGGGCGTCACGCGCGGCATGATGGCGCAGGGGCCGTCGATGCTCGTGCCGACACTGCTCAGTCACGGGACGGAAGAGCAGCGCAAACGTTGGATCGGTCCGACTCTGCGCGGCGAAGTGATCTGGTGCCAGGGCTACTCCGAGCCGGGTTCCGGCAGTGATCTCGCGAGCCTTCAAACCCGGGCCAGCGAAGACGGCGACGACTTCATCATCAATGGTCAGAAGATCTGGACGAGCACCGCGGACAAATCGCAAATGTGCTTCATCCTGGTGCGCACCGAGCCGGACGCAAAGAAGCACGAAGGCATCAGCTACATCCTGCTCCCGATGGATGCACCCGGGATCGACGTGCAGCCGCTTCGAACCATGTCGGGCGACATCGGCGAGAACTCGTTCAACCAGGTCTTCTTCACCGACGTGCGTGTCCCCAAGGCCAATGTCGTCGGCAAGCGCGGCGAAGGCTGGAAGATCGCGAACACGACACTCAAGCACGAACGCAGTTCGCTCAACGCAAACGCCGAGGGCACGTTGATGAGGCTTGCGCGCCTGATGAACAGAGAGACGATCAACGGCGTACCGGCGATGGCGAGTCCGGTATACCGCGATCGCCTGATGAAGCTGCAGGCGCGTGCACTCTCGATGAAGTACCACAGCATGCGCATGCTGACGTGCACGCTGAAGGACGAATCACCGGGTGTGGCTGGGCTGATCGTCAAGCTGCAGAACTGCCAGCTGAACTTCGACATGGCGGCGTTGGCGATCGACGTGATGGGTGAACTCGGCGCGCTCTACGACCCCAGCAAGTACGAGCGCGAACGAGGCTACTGGCAGGCTCATTCGATCTTCTCGCTCGGGTTGATCATCGGTGGCGGGACCGCCCAGATCCAGAAGAACATCATCGCAGAGCGCGGCCTCGGAATGCCGCGTGAGCCGAAGCCGGCGAAGGCCTGAGGGGAAACGAAACGATATGGATTTTGGACTCTCTGACGACCAGCTGCTCCTCGACGACACCGTTCGGACCTTTCTATCCGATCAGGTCTCCATCGAACGGGTGCGAGAACTGCGTGACAAAGACTGCCCGAACGATCGCTCGATCTGGAGCGCGATGGCCGAACTCGGCTTGACCGGCGTGCTGGTGCCCGAGGCGCAAGGCGGCAGCGCACTGGGCCTGCTGGATGCGGCACTCATCTCGCAGTCACTGGGTCACGCCGTCACACCGAGCCCGTTTCTCGCATCCGCAGTGATGGCACCGGTCGCGCTCGCAGC
>JAJDAM010000526.1 GCA_029261905.1 Deltaproteobacteria bacterium | reverse complement strand
CGATCTTCTGCGAGTAGAGCACCTGCTCGATCGAGGAGCGGGCCTGTTCGAAGGTAACCGGCTCATATTCGTTGCGTTCCACGAGTTTCAAGATGTTGCAGCCGAACGGCTGTCGAGAAATCTCGCTCATCTCGCCCGGCTTCAGATTCGTGACCAGATCCGACATCCATGGCGCCAACGAATCCCCGTGTATCCAGCCGATATCCCCGCCACTCTCCGGGGAGACGGCGGATACCTCGCTCGCCACGACTTCGAACGACTCTCCATCTCGAATGCGAGCCGCTGCGACCTCGGTCTCCTCACACGCGAGCGAGATCTCCCGACCGGGCATCACGGTGATCAACAGATGTCTCAAGTGGACCTGCATGCCCCCCTCGGGCTGATCGCCGAAGCGCTGATCGAACAGATCGCGAACCTCCTGTTCTTCGATATTGACTTTCGGCTGCAGTGCCTGGGTCATGACCTTGCGCTGTTCGACTTTCGCGCGGATCTCGTCGCGGTAGGCCGCCATCGTCATGCCCTGGGACTGAACGCTGTCGGCGAGCTGTGTCAGCGAAATCCCGTTTTCGGCCGCCAACACGTTGATCACCTCGTCGATCTCGGCCTCGGAAGCGCGGAGTTCGAGTCGCTGCACCTCGCTCTCGAGGATTTTCTGCTCGATCATCCGCTCCAATCCGTCCGCCCGGAGCTTGAACACCTCGGTCTGAGGTGCCCCCGCTTCGATCATCCGGTTTTCGGTCTGAGAGACCTTGGCCAAGACCTCCGAGACGAGCACGATGTGTGTTCCCACCTGCGCGGCGATGCCGTCGACGAGCTCTTCGGCCCCGAATCCGGGCCTGGGCGACGCAATCGCGGCCAATACGAGCCCCGTGAAAAACCACGGGCGCACACGCTGCATGGGACCCCCAATCATCTACTGAACCCTCTACCCGGAAACCGTCTATCGAAAATCCAGCCACTCAGGATAGCCCGCCCGCGGTTGTCAGACGACGGATGGCCAGACTGCATTCGATGCCGTCGTGACGAGCCACCACATTGCTTACCATGTGCCGCGCATGGGTCGCGAGAAATCATCGAGGTGGCAGCGGGTACAACGCCTGGGCGCCGCCGCACTCGTGCTGGGGTCGATCGGCTTTCTGATCGTGCGCGGTGGGTACTCGCCGCACGTGCCCTTCATATCGCAGTCCGAGCAGGCACCCTGGATTACCGCTCCGGCCGTCGTCTCGGCGGAGCTCCACCAGTGGGGGACCGAAGAGGTCCCGGTGGCGCAATTCTCCCGACAGCTCTTCGATTTTCCGGCGAACGATGGGCCGGCTGTGCTGAAGCTTCGCGCGATGGGCGCGTACTGGGTCTATTTCAACGGCGCGCGCATCGCACAGGCAGACGCTGACGGGCACAACTTCAGACAGTTTCGAAGCATCGAACTACCTGCGGTTTCCCCGGCCGACACGTTGCAGATCGACGTGGCGAATCGACACGGACCTCCGCTGCTGTCGCTGCAGATGGCACCGATCGTTTCCGATTCGAGTTGGCACGTCAGCTGGGACGGCAACGACCTCGGCAACGCCGTCGTCGCGTCGGATACCCGAATCAACCCACTCGCCTATACGGTGGAAACCCCGCTCGAGGCACTCATCGAAGGCCGGGTTGCGGTCATCGCGATGTTCGCGCTCGGCGTGGTCGGATTTCTGGGCCTGCGTGCATCGAAAGCGCCGTGGTCGAGCGCTCGGTGGCAGGTCGCTGTGCTGCTTACGGCGGGTCTGGGGTGGATCTTCCTGTTCGTTCGCAAGTTTCTCGAATTACCCACCCAGGTCGGGTTCGATGCGCGCCACCACCTCTACTACATCGACTTCTTGCGCGAACACCATGCCGTGCCACTCGCCACCGACGGGTGGTCGGTCTATCACCCGCCGCTGTTCTACGCCGCCGCGGGGGCATTGCAGTGGCTCGGTTCCGCGTTGGGGTCGATCGGTGGCGTCGAGGGCGCAACACTCGGACTGAAGTTGATTCCGTTCCTGGCCGGATTCGGAAACGTCTGGGTGGCTGGCGCGCTCTGCCGACGGTTGGGTCTGACCTCTTCAGCGGTGGTGTACGGGTTGCTGTTCGGCGCCGTCTTGCCGATGAACATCTACTCGGCCGCCTATTTTTCCAACGAGACATTCCACACCTTTCTTGCCGGACTCGCGATGCTGGCCACCGTGAACCTCCTCGTCGAGCGTGACGCCCCGATCGCGCGTGTGGCCTGGCTCGCCGTGTTGCTCGGCTTGTGTCTGGTCACGAAGTTCACCGCGATCCTGGTGAGTGCGGTGGCCGGCTTCTTCCTGCTCGTGAAGTGGCTGTCGGTCGACCGGATGGGGCCGCGACGCGCAGCCGGAAGACTTCTGTTGATGGGTGGCGTGGCCTTCGCGTGTGCTGGCTGGTTCTACCTGCGCAATTGGATCGAATACGGTGACCCGCTGATGGCGAATTGGGGGAACATGCCGGGGCCGACACTGGCCTGGTGGCAGCAACCGGGCTTCCACACGTTGGCCTACTTCACGAGTTTCGGAGAGTCGCTCCACCACCCCTACCTGTCCGCCTTCCACTCCTTTTGGGACAGCGTCTATTCGACACTGTGGGGTGACGGCGGGATCGCCGGTCGCGTGTCGCCGCGCGATCGCCATCCGCTGTGGAACTACACGTTCATGTCGCTCGGCTATTGGGTGGCGGTTCCGGCGACGCTGTTGATCGCAGTCGGGGCCGCGAGAGCTGGAGCGATTGCATTCGCTGACCCCGATCCTGGCCGGCGCGCCGCATTCTCGTTTCTGCTCACATTGATCTACGCGGTGCTGTTCGGGCTGCTCGAGCTGGCGCTGCGGCTGCCGTACTTCGCCCAGGGAAAGGCGAGCTACGGGCTGGTCGTGACCGCTCCGCTTGCGGTGCTGTTCGCGTTGGGGGCCGATTGGCTGGACCGGGCCTGTCGCGGGCCGAAACTCGTCGCGCTGCGAGCGCTGTTCTTCGGCTGGCTCGCTGTGTTCACGGCGGCCCTGTTTCTGGCATTCGCGGGCTGAGCGATTGGTACCGGCGGTTTTGACGAAATTGGATCCTTGAGATCCGAATTGGTTCCTGTAGGCTGGTCGTTGTGCTCGAACTGGCCTTCCAACCCGACCGAGCGGCCGGCATGCCGATTTATCGCCAGCTCGCCGAGTACCTTCGGGAGCTGATCGTCACCGGTCGGCTGCCCGCCGGCGAAAAATTGCCCGCGACCCGCGAGCTCGCCGCATCGATCGGGATCGGTCGCAATACCGCGAACCTCGCCTACCAGACGCTGATCGATGAGGGCGTGCTGCTCGCCCATGTCGGCCAGGGAACCTTCGTCAGCGGTGTCGCGCACGGTCCCGTCGCCTCGGTGCACCCGGCTCGTCGCGCGTTCGTCTGGGACGGGTTGTTTTCGCGATCTGCGCGCGTTCCGAACCTGACGGGACTTCGGCCGCAGACCGAAACGAACGTCGAGTTCGACTTTCGAGGGGGTCGGGTCGATCCCGAAGCGCTGCCCGTCCGCGAACTGCAACGCGCCTACCGCCACGTGCTGGGCGAAGATTTCCCGCGGCTCGCGGGCGATCTCGATCCACTCGGTTTCGCGCCTCTGCGAGATCAGATCGCCCGTTCGCTGTTGACTCGCGGTATCCGCTGCGACGCCCGCGACGTGATCGTCACCAGTGGCGCACAACAGGCGCTCGACCTCGTCGCGCGCGCACTGATCGACCCCGGAGACGCAGTGGCGATCGAACAGCCGGGCTATTTCGGCGCCGCGATGTCCGCCCGCAACAGCGGCGCAGAGCTGATCGGGATCGATGTCGATTCGGATGGTTTGCGGACCGATCAGCTGGCCAGGGCGTTGCGATCCCAGCGAATCAAGTTCGTGTACACCACACCTGCCGCGCAGATGCCGACGGGCGTGGTGATGAGCGCCGCGCGCCGCCAGGCGCTGTTGGAACTCGCAGACCAGACACAGACACCGATTGTCGAAGACGACTACGACAGCGAGTTCCGTTACGACAACCCCCCGCTTCCCGCGTTGAAGACCGAGGACGATGCTGGGCAGGTCATCTACGTCGGAACCTTCTCCAAGGCAATTTTCCCGGGGCTTCGCCTCGGCTATGCGGTGGTTGCCCGGCGGCTACTGGCAAAGCTTGCCGTAGCCAGATTCGCCGCGAGCTTTGGCCCCGACGCACTCGCACAGGCCGCGGTCGCACACATGCTCGAGTCGGGTGTGTTCGAGCGCCACGTTCGGCGTTTGCGCAGCCGCTATGCAGAGCGGCGTTCTGCGCTGATTGCTGCGCTGGATGCTTCGATGCCGGACGGGACGACATGGACCGATTCGCGCGGCGGTCTTTCGGTTTGGGTCACGTTGCCGCCCGGCGCAGATGCAGCGGCCATCGAAACCGATGCCCGAGAAGCCGGAATCCTGTACGCACCCGGCAGGGGATTCTATCTGGACGCGCGTGGGCAAGACCAACTCGCGCTTTCGTTTGCCAACCAGACGCCGGCCGCGATAGAACGCGGCGTCGCCCGGCTCGCAGAAATCGTCGTTCGCAACCGAGCGACCAGGATGTCCGCATGAGTACTCCGAAACTCGATGGCTGGGGATGGGTCTTTGCAGTGTTCGGTGTCGTGACGTTCGCCAACGCCTTGTGGATGTTGGCCGGTCCGATGCATTGGTACACCGATCTGCCTGCTGGGGTCCCGGACACAGGCCCCTTCAATCCACATTTCGTGCGGGATATCGGCTGCGCGTTTCTGACCGTCAGCGTTGCGCTGCTGTGGGCCGCGTTCTCCCATCGCGTCCGCGAGCCCCTCGTCGCGATCGCCGCGCTGTTTCTGGTTGCTCACGGTGTGCTTCACGCCTACGACACGCTGCGCGGTGCACTCGGTCACAACCATTGGTGGCTCGATCTTCCGGGCGTGTATCTCCCCGCGTTGGTGATGGTTGTGGCGGTGTTCAAGACCAAGCGACCCGCGATTGCCTGACACTCACGGATCCGAACCATCGATTCAAAGCTTCCGACGCGACGTAGTCATTGGAGCCCCCCTCGCCCGGCGCTAGGCTCGGTTCTCCGGCATGAGGTGCAGAAATCGCGCCCGGTCTCACGGATCCGGATAAGGGGGGGGGTGCATGATTCTCAGCAACATCGAGACGATTCCCGGCAAGAACATCACACGTTTCTATGGCGTCGTGTCGGGCAGTACGGTTCGCGCCAAAAACGTCGGGCGTGACATCGCGGCGTCCTTGAAAAACCTGGTGGGAGGCGAACTCAAGGGATACACGGAGCTTCTCAACGAGGCCCGCGAGGAGGCTCTGCATCGCATGACGCAACAAGCCGAGTCGCTGGGCGCCAACGCGATCGTCAATGTCCGTTTTTCGACGAGCTCGGTCGCGCAGGGAGCTGCTGAATTGTTCGCGTACGGCACGGCGGTTCAGGTCGAATAACATGGAAGACGCGATGGGGATTGCAGTGCTGCAGGTTGGCATTCCGCTGGCGCTGTTGTTGCTCGGCTACTTCGTCGGTGGTGCGGTCGAACGCCGCCACTATGCGTCGATTCAAGAACGTGAACTCCGCTGGCGCAGCCTTCCGGCCGTCAACTTTCGCACCGTGCCAGGCGGCTGGATCGTCGATGACGCGACGCTCGTGCTGGGCAACGTCGTGATCTCGGTCGACTACTTCAAGCGTTTCCTGGCGGGTCTGCGCATGCTTTTCGGTGGGCGAGTCAAGGTCTATGAATCGTTGATGGACCGCGCGCGTCGCGAAGCATTGGTTCGCCTGAAGGTCGAGACCGTGGAGCGGGGCTATCACGCGTTGGTGAATGTGCGCATGGAGACGAGCCAGCTGGCGAGCGGGAGAGGCGGCAGCGGTGTCGCGGGAATCGAGGTGCTCGCGTACGGAACCGCGCTGAAACTCCGCACCCCACCCACGTGAAGGGCCGCCGCCGGCTATGCATTCGTTCGGGGTCCCGTCCTGGCGAGACCACGACTTGACTTTCGATCCCTCGCTTCCGACCGAAGGGATCAACGTCTCGCGCGTACACCCGCTCCGCGAGGCATTGATTCTGGTGTTTGGCGTCATCGGTGTCACGGTCGCGACCGTTGCATCGATCGGTTTCGTGGTCGATTGGGTGGCGCCCTCGATCCCACCCAAGTACGAGGTGTACCTGTTTTCGGATTGGTTCGAGGCAGAGGAGCCGGCGGCCGCCCCGAAGCCGCGGGCCGAAGCACTGCGCGCGGTGCTGGATCGAGTCAGTGTCCATTGGCCCGACAGCGAGTACCGGTTTCGCGTCCAGATCTGGGACCAGGCCGAACCGAATGCGCTCGCTCTGCCGGGCGGCACGATTGCGGTGACCGAGGGGCTGCTCGACGCTGTCACCAGCGAGAACGAGCTGGCGTTCGTGCTCGGTCACGAACTCGGTCATTTTCACAACCGCGACCATTTGCGCGGTCTCGGTCGCGGCGTCGGGATGTCGCTGGTTCTGTTTGCGGTCGGGATTGGTGGCGGTGGTGGCGCGGCGCAACTGGCTGCGATTGCCGGGCAGCTCACGCAGCGTGGTTTCGATCGCGACCAGGAATCCGCTGCCGACGAGTTCGGTCTCGGTCTGGTAGCTGCCGAGTACGGCCACACGGCCGGCGCGTCGGATCTGTTCGAACACCTTCGCGCGACGAGCGATGCCTCGGCGCTGGCCAGCTATTTGTCGACACATCCGCTGCACGGAGATCGGGTCATTCGGCTCGAGGCCGTTGCACGTGCAGCGGGTTGGCCGCTGACCGGTGAGCGCAGCGCACTCGGCTCGAAATTGGAGGCCCCGTCGGATCCGTCCTCCGAAACCGAACCCGCCGCCGATCCCGTATCGACGGAATAAGCCGGCCTCGGGCTCCCACCCGCCCCTTCCAGGCCTCGGTCCCGCCCCGTCACGCTCCGAGGTTCACGAGCAGATTCTTTGCGGCTGCGAATAACGCTTCGGTGCCGCCTTGTGGCACCCTCGCGTAGATCTTGTGGTCTGGTGCGACGCGCATTCCGCTGCCAGCCTGATGGAGCAGGTTCAACAGTCGCTTCGGGTCGACCTTGCTCTGTTCGGCAGCCGTCAACACGATTTCGCCGTTCGACAGATCTACCGACGCCACCCCGAGCCGCCGCGCGCGAATCTTCAATCGGATCACCTCGAACAGGTTCTCGGTCTCGGTCGGTAGCGTCCCGTAGCGATCCAACAACTCATCGCGAATGCGATCGACTTCGTCGTCGTCTCGACAGCTCGCCAGCCGCTTGTAGAGGACCAATCGCTGGCTGACAGCGCTCACGTAGTCGTCCGGCAATCGGGCGCTCACCGGGAGACGAATCTCGGGGTCGACTTCTGTCTCGTGTGGCTTGCCGCGCAGTTCGTCCATCGTCTCCTCGAGCATTTCGAGGTACGTCTCGTAGCCGACCGCAGCCATGCTGCCCGATTGCTCCGCGCCCAACAGGTTGCCGGCGCCGCGAATTTCCAGGTCCATGTTGGCCAGTCGAAATCCACTTCCGAGTTCACTGAGGTCCTGGATGGCCTCGAGTCGGCGCTTCGCGTCGGCGGTCAGCGCATCTTCGCTGCCCGGAATCAACAAGTGCGCATAAGCGCGGTGTCGGCTGCGACCCACGCGACCGCGCAGCTGATAGAGCTGCGCGAGTCCGAGCGCGTCGGCGCGATTGATGATGATCGTGTTGGCCTTCGGGATATCGAGACCGCTCTCGATGATCGTCGTACACAGCAAGACATCGGCCTCGCCATGCATGAAGCGCAACATTCGATCTTCGAGGTCGCGTTCCTTCATTTGTCCGTGTGCGACGATGACCTTC
Source organism: Deltaproteobacteria bacterium (assembly GCA_029261905.1). Taxonomy (GTDB): domain Bacteria; phylum Myxococcota_A; class UBA9160; order UBA9160; family SMWR01; genus JAJDAM01. The sequence continues at coordinate 2,005 of JAJDAM010000526.1, read as the reverse complement.
GCTTCCGGCACTACACGCGAAAGAGTCTTCTCCATCGCACCGATCGTCTGCACGCGGTTGTGGACCATGAAGACCTGTCCACCGCGCCGGATCTCGCGCAGGATCGCTTCTCGAACCAGGGATTCCGAGAAGCGAGAAACCTGCGTTCGAATTGCGAGCCGATCGGCCGGTGGCGTATTGATGACCGAAAGGTCGCGGAGGCCGGTGAAGGCCATCTGCAGCGTGCGCGGAATCGGCGTCGCCGTCAGCGTCAACACGTCGACTGTTTTCTTGAGCTGCTTGATCCGCTCCTTGTGGGTGACCCCGAAGCGCTGTTCCTCGTCGACCACCAACAGGCCGAGGTCGCGAAAGCACACCTTTTTCTGCAGCAGCCGGTGGGTGCCGATGATGATGTCGATTTTGCCCGACGCCAGGCCTTCGAGGACCGCTTTCGCTTCTTTCGCGGTGCGAAAGCGCGACAGCGATTCGATTTCGACCGGGTATCCCTTGAACCGCTCGCGGAACGTCTCTTCGTGCTGCTGACACAGGACGGTGGTTGGTACGAGGACGGCTACCTGTTTACCGTCCATTGCGACCCGAAACGCGGCCCGTACGGCGACCTCGGTCTTTCCGTATCCGACATCGCCGCAAACGATCCTGTCGGACGGTTTCGCCCGCTGCAGATCGTTCAACACGTCTTCGATGGCCGCCGCCTGGTCGGGTGTCTCGTCGAAAGGGAAGCTCGCCTCGAACTCCTCGAGGTAGCGGTCGCGACCCGAAAAGGCCTGCCCGGGAGCGAGTTCGCGCGCCGCGTGGATCGAGATCAGCGACTGCGCCATGTCGCGCAGCGCCTTCTTGACGGACGTCTTTGCCTTCGACCAGCTGACTCCGCCCAGTTTGTCGATTCGCGGTGCATGTCCATCCGCTCCGCCGTAGCGCGAAATCAGGCTGAGCCGATGCACCGGGACGAACAACCGGTCGCCGCCTTCGTATTCGAGCCGAAGAAATTCGCTGATGATGGCGCCCAGTTCGAGTTCGACGAGGCCTTGGTAGATCCCGATACCGTGTTCGCTGTGGACGAGGTAGTCACCCCGTTCGAGTTGGGCGAGCGCCTCGACACTGGCTCCTTCGGGCCAATCGCGCCGCACACGGCGCGTGTGCTCCCGCGGACCGAAGATCTCGTCTTCCGTGATGACCGCAAGTCGTTCGATCGGAAGGGTAAAGCCCTCCGACAGCGGGGTCGGACGAACTTCGACACGGCCGGGCGAGGACCACTGCGACGCCGGTCGATCACTGCGAGCCGTGCGGGCGTCGATCCCGTATTCGTTGAGCAAGTGCCGCAAGCGTTCGGCGCCAGACAGCGACGACGCCGACAAAACGACGCGCCAGTCGGCGTCGCACCAGCGTCCGATCGCATCCGCGAGCGGTTGTAGCGCGCGTTCACTCAAACGCGATTCGACGAGTTTCCGCCGCAACGACTCGTGGCCGCGCGTGTGCAGCACGATGCGCTGCGTGGAGGAATCGTCGGCGATGTCGAGGCGCTCGAGCCAGATTGGTTTGCGCGCCGACACACCCTGCTCGAGTTCCTCTGGCGACAACGCGAGCGCATTGGGCGGCGACACCACACGCCCGCTTTCTTTGGCGACATCGAAGTTGGTGAACGCGTCCGCTGTGTATCGAACCAGCCGCTCGTGTCCGGCGTCAGGGTCATCGACGAGAACCAACGTGTCGGCGGGGAGATAGTCGAAGACGGTTTCGACGCTCGGCTGCAGCAACGGCGCCAGGGCTTCCGCGCCCGGCGGGATATGGCCGCGCAGCAACGAATCGAGTAACTCGTCGACATCGCGGTTGGGTACCTGTTGCTCGCGCGCCAGTTCGCGGATCGCCTCCGAGCGGTCGATCGTGAGCGATCGGCTCAGCAGCAGTTCGCGCGGCGGGGGTGCGACCGCGTACGAGAGCGAGCCGCGAGAACGCTGTGACGTTGCGTCGAACTCGCGGATCGATTCGACATCGTCGCCAAGCAGCT
>JAJDAM010000525.1 GCA_029261905.1 Deltaproteobacteria bacterium | reverse complement strand
CGAGATTCGCGTCGCGAACCAGCTGACCAGCATGAATGCGCCGAGAATCAGCAGCCACGAACCGCCGAGCATGGCCTGCGCCATGCTCTCCGCGATGCCCGTGCTGAACAGCCACACCTCGATCAGCGTGAATCCGAGGATCGAACCCATCAGGTGGTTGTAAGTCCGGTTGATGAAGGTGGCGCGCGCGTCGACGCCGATCGCTGCGACCGGTGTGTAGCCTTGCGGGATTTCGTATCCACTCGACATGTTCATTTCCCTCTCATCGGCGTGCTTTCTTCGTAGGAATGCCATCGTAGGAATGTCATCGCGGGAATTCTAGGGATCGTCGACACGAAGCGTGCCCCTGAGCCCTGCTCGTCCATTTCGTCTTAGGAGGACGCGACAGAGTAATTCGTTCCCGGGCCCCGATTTCCCCGCGGGGGCGATCGGGGCGGGCACGGCATCGTTACAGTGGGTTCTCGGATCCGTACGAAGTCGCTGGTGCCTACTCAGGAGAACTCGATGAACCGTACTTCCACCACGGTTGGCGCGCTGTTCGCGTTGCTGCTGGTTGTGGCAAACGCACGTGTCGGTATGGCGGTCGAACTCGCTCCAGGCGACATCCTGGTCTCGGACACCAACATGGACGCACTGATCCGCGTCGACCCGGTCACCGGAGATCGCACGCTGGTGTCTTCGAACAAGCTGGGAACGGGCAAGGGTTTTCGGTTCCCGCTCGACATGGAGTTTCCGGGCGACGGCTCGGTGCTGGTGTGCGATCTCAACCAGGAATCACTGCTTCGCGTCGATCCTGCCACGGGAAACCGCGTCGTGGTCGCTACGAAAGGCGTGGGGAAGGGTCTCCCGATCCGCGCGCCGCGAGCGACCCTGCTGGATCTCGATGGAAGCGTGATCATCGCCGATAGCGTGCTGGACGCGCTGCTGCGGGTGGACCCGGTGACCGGCGATCGGACCCGCATCACGGGGGATGGCATCGGCGATGGACCCAGATTCGAAAATGTCATGGGGATTGCGCGGCTTCCCGATGGTCAGCTGGTCGCAGCCGACAGTTCGCTCAACGGCGTGTTTCGGATCGATCCAGCAACGGGGAACCGAACCGTCGTCTCGTCGAACCAGATCGGAAGCGGTCCCCGCTATGTGGACCCCTTCGACGTCGTCGTTACGAACGACGGGACGGTCCTCGTCTTGAATTTCGTTCCTGTGATCAACAGAGACGGCACGGAGCCAGCCATCCTCCGTGTCGATCTGAGCACCGGAGACCGAACGGTGCTTTCGGGTGTTGGCGCGGGAGAAGGCGTCGCGTTCCGCGCGCCGGCGGGCTTGGCAATCGCAGCAGACGGCTCGTTGATCGTCATCGACCCCGCGCGGGATCGCGTCTTTCGCGTCGATCCCAGCACCGGCGACCGCGTCGTGATCTCCTCAGCCGAAGTCGGCACAGGACCTGTTTTTGTGTCACCGCGCCGCATTGCGATCGTTCCCGGCGGATCATCCGGCTCGATGGACGCGTTGCCGATCCAGATCGCTGCGGTCGTGGCAGGAGTTGGGATCGTTGCACTCCTGATTGCCTGGGTCCGACGTAGACCGGCCGCGTGAGGGGATGACTGCGGATTCCAACAAAGCGTCCGTTACCGATGGAGTCGTGCGGCTGCGCCAGCACAATGTGTGGGTACGCGGGGCAGCGGCACTGGGCGGCCTGGCGCTGACGGGAACCATTTGTCTCGCCTTCCTTCCGGCTCCGTGGGTCTGGACCGGCGTGTGCTGGTTCGCCGTGTGCTGGACTGCGAGCTGGCTGAGTCCGAGCCGAAGTGCGACATGGTTCACCATTGGAATCGCCTTTCTCGTGGTCGGCCTGCTCGAAGCCAACGCGCAGTTCAAGACCGCGTTTCGATACGAACCCGATCGCACCGGCACCTACGCGGGAAGCGATGACCGATTCGGATACTCGCCACTGCTGACCGGTCCCATTCCGATGAAAAAACTCTACGGCGACGAAGTCGTATTCGATGTCGTCTACACACTGGACGCGAACCACCTGCGTGTTTCGAATGCCCCCGACTCCAAAGCATCGCCAACCGGACCCTGCGTGCTGTTCTTCGGCGGTTCCTACATGTACGGCGAAGGTGTCGAAGATGACGAGACGCTGCCCTGGCGTGTCGGGCTGAGGGCACGCGCGCAGACGGTGAACTTCGGGTTCCAGGGCTACGGCCCCCACCAGATGCTCGCGGCAATCGAAAGCGGACACGTCGCCCGGGTGGTCGACTGCAAGCCGACGCATGTGATCTATCAGGCGATCGTCGACCACGTCAATCGGGCCGCCGGGATCGCTTACTGGGATCGGCACGGTCCCCGCTACCGTCTGGCCGCTGACGGGACCGCCGTACGCGACGGCAATTTCGACGACGATGTCGGCCGCTTCGCGCAGTTGCTGTGGGACCAATCTCAGAAGTCGCTGATCGCGAAGCGAATCAGCCAGCGGCGCCGCGGTGTCACCTCGGAGCAGATGGCGCTCTTTCATTCGGTGGTGGACACCGCCCGGCGCCGTTTGGGGGAACAGTTCCCCGATGCCTCGTTTCATGCGATCCTCTGGGACCGCAGCGGCAATCCATCACCCGAATTCTGGCAGGGCCTCGAAAGACGCGACGTGGACGTCCACCTCATGAGCCAGATCATGCCGGAGCGACGGGACGGAGACATCCGATTCGAGGTATCACCCCACGATCACCATCCCAACGCGCTCGTCTACGAAACGATCGCAGGCTACGTTTCGAAACACGTCCTCGACGCTGCGAACCCATAATCCCCGTCCGAATTCCAGGAGCCAAACTCCATGTTCGAACTCCCCTACCCCGCTTTCGACGCTGATCATCACTACTACGAAGCCCTCGATGCCTTCACGCGCTACATGGACCCGAAGCTCGCCAGGCGCGCCGTGCAGTGGGCCCAGATCAACGGGCGCATGCGACTGCTCGTCGGCGAAAAGGTCAACCACTTCATCCCCAACCCGACTTTCGATCCCGTGGCGAAACCGGGCTGCCTGGATGATTTTTTCCGGGGCAAGAACCCGGAAAGCCTGGACATTCGTTCGGCGTTCGGCGAACTCGAGCCGATCAACCCGGCCTACCGCGATCGCGACGCTCGGCTCGCGGTGTTGGACACCCAGGGCATCGAAGGTTGTTTTCTGTTTCCGACACTGGGAGTCGGCATCGAACATCCGCTGCGACACGACGCAGAGCTGACCTACGCAACGCTTCATGCGTTCAACGAGTGGCTCGACGAAGACTGGGGCTTTCACTACCAGGAGCGCCTGTTCGCGGCCCCGATGATGTCGCTGATGGATATCGACCGCGCGGTCGCGGAACTCGAGTGGGTGCTCGAACGGGGTGCGCGGTTGGTACACCTGCGCGCTGCACCGGTGCCCGGCCCGATCCGGCGTTCACTGGGGGACCCGCACTTCGACCCGTTCTGGGCGCGGATTGCCGAATCGGGCATTGCGGTCGCGATGCACGCGGGAGAAAGCGGGTACGGCGAATACGCTGCCCATTGGGGCGAACCGCCGGATCTCGAGGCGTTCAAGGGCACCCCGTTCCGGTCGGTGACCCAGACCGATCGGGCCATCTACGATGCGATCGCTGCCCTGATCATCCACGGGGTGTTCGACCGATTCCCGGCCGTTCGCATCTGCAGCATCGAGAACGGTTCCGATTGGGTCGCGCCGCTGCTGAAGAAGCTCGCGAAAGCAGAGCGGATGGCGGTTGACGCCTTTCGTCAGCCTCCCGTCGAGGCCTTCCAGAAACACGTGTCGGTCGCGCCCTACTACGAAGAGGACGTCCGGGCGCTGGCCGACCTGATCGGCACCGAGCGGGTCTTGCTCGGCTCCGACTTCCCGCACGCGGAGGGGCTCGCGGAACCACTCAGCTTCCTCGCGGAACTGGAAGATTTCAGCGAAGATGCGATCCGATTGATCATGCGTGACAACGCGGCCGCACTGATTCGGCCGCAGTAGAGCGCAGTAGAGAAGGGAAGGAGAACGATTCATGGCGATTGCAAAGGGCGAGAAAGTACCGTCGGGAACCCTCAAGGTTGCGGCACCCGATGGCATCAAGGACGTGACGACCGACGAGCTGTTCGGCGGAAAAAAGGTCGTGCTGTTCGCGGTTCCGGGAGCCTTCACACCGACCTGCTCCGCGAAGCACCTGCCCGGTTTCGTCGAGAAGGCCGGCGAGATCAAGGCAAAGGGCGTCGATTCGATCGTGTGCCTGGCGGTCAACGACGCGTTCGTCATGGACGCGTGGGGCAAAGATCAGAACACCGGTGACAAAGTGATCATGGCCGCGGATGGCAGTGGAGACTTCACGCGCGCCCTCGGTCTCGAGTTCGATGCCTCGAAATTCGGCATGGGAGTTCGCGCGCAGCGCTTCGCGCTGATCATCGAAGACGGTGTCGTCCAGAACGTCCAGATCGAAGCACCGATGAAGTTCGAGGTCAGCAGCGCCGAGGCCATCCTCGCGCAGCTCTAGCGAGGGAATCGCCAGGGACCCCGCCAGCTGCGTTGCGCCGGGCTCGACGTACGGTGTGTACACCTTCGCCCGGCGCGCCTTGCTGGCGGCGCCCCTGGCGATTCCCTCAGGATGGGCCACGCCGGGCTCGACGTACGGTGAGTACGCCTGCGCCCGGCGCGCCTTGCTGGCGGGGCCCCTGGCGATTCCCTCAGACCGGCCGCATCCTCGGTGGCCTGACATTTCGACGATGTCGGCCGTTTGCGGCTGCTGTTTCGGTTCTTTATTTCCCGGTTCCGCAATTTTCTGCGTTCTCGCTCGTAGATAGATACGATGGACGAACGCGGGGCGGAGCAGAATTGGACGAATTGGCAGTCCGAAAACTGGTGGAGCGAGCCCGCGGCGGAGACGCGGACGGGTTCGCGACGCTGTTCAAGCTATTTCGGCCCGACGTGGAAAGGCTGTGTGCGCGGCTGTTGGCTTCGGACAGCGAAGCCGAAGACGCGACCAGTGAGGCGTTCATGCGCTCTCACCGGTCGCTGGACAGCTACGACAGCGCACAATCGTTTCGCACCTGGCTGCTGTCGATCGCGGCACATCACTGCATCGATCAGTTGCGTCGGCGCTCGACCGAACAGCGCATCTTCGATCCGAGTGAATTCGATCCCGAACAGCACTCCACCCCGAGCCCGACGCCACTCCATCAGCGTCTTCGAGCCGAAGTGCGCGAGCAGATCTTCGACGGCCTCTGCGCGCTGCCCGATCGATATCGCGCCCCTCTCGTGCTTCGCTATTTCGCCGACTTCGACTACGACGAGATCGGCGCAGTGATGGACGTGACGCGGAACCAGGTCGCCACGCTTCTCTACCGAGCCAAACGCAGATTGCGCGAACAGCTCGACCCCGCGGCGGAGCACGACGCGGCCTCGGCGGCGATCCGCCTGGTATCGCGAGGTCCGAAATCGTGAGCTGTTTTCCCGAATTCACCTACTCGGTCTACGTCGACGATGAACTGTCCACCGAAGAAAGACGCGGCGTCGACGCGCATCTGGTGGGTTGCCGAACGTGTCGAGAGCTCGTTTCTCTACTGCGCGACGAAGCCGGGCTGCTGTCCGACGTATTGCACGAGCGGGAGCCGCGCTGGCAACCCGCGATCGCCGTCGAGACGGATCCGGCATTCGCTCTCGGCCTACCCCTTGCCATCGTGATCGTCACGACTGCGATCAGCGTCGTCGGCTACCTGCTCGAAACCCGCTGGCCCGGCGGCCTCACACTACTGAACCCATTGCGTCTGAAAGGAGCCTTTGAGTTGGCTTTCGATCTCGTCTTCTTGCTCCGCGACCGCGTGCCCGGTCTACCCGAGCTGGCACTGGCACTCGGAGTGGTTGCCGCCGCATCCGCGCTGCTCAGCTTCGGCGTCCGGCTATTGATGTCCCGTGTCGGGCGCGTTTCGGCGCTGTTGTTGTTCGCTGCAGCTCCGTTGCTATTGCCCGACCCCGCGTCAGCGCTCGACCTGCGGCTGGATCAAGATGTCCAGATCGCGACCGGCGAGCGAATCCCGGAAACCCTGGCCGTGAGCGGGGATACCATCGACATCGACGGTTTTATAGACGGTGATCTCGTGGCGGCCGCTGAACGCATCACGATTCGCGGAACCGTCGACGGAAACCTCTACGTCTTCACGCGCGACCTCGAAATCTCGGGCGAAGTGACCGGCTCCGTCCACGCTGGAACCGAGCGGACGCGAATCACTGGCAAGGTCGGTGGCAGCGTCCTGGGCGCGAGCGAAAATTTCTCGATCAGTGCCGATGGCGAGATCGAACGCGACGTGGCGCTCTGGGTCGACGAAGCTGCATTCGACGGAAAAATCGGGCGGGACGTGCTCTTCTCGGGTCGCTGGCTCGAGATCCGCGGGCCGGTCGGGCGCAACGTCGATGTCCGACATGGCGAGAGGCTGTCTCTTCGCGACGGAGCCAACATCGGCGGCGACGTGGACGCGGTCCTCGAGGCCGACGAGATCGAGATCGCCTCAGGCGCAACGATCGCTGGCGAGTTGACTCAGGTCGCACCCGAAGGCATGGAAGGGCACAGGCTGAGTCACTATTCCGAGCCCGAGTACTACGTGTTCGTGGCACTGCGCTATGCGGCCGCTGTGTTGTTCGGGATTCTCCTCTACGCGGCACTTCCGGGCCTGTTCGATGCAAGATCGCCGAATGCGAGTTCGTTGTTTCGATCCATGGCTACCGGTTTTCTGTTCGTCATTGCGACGCCTCTGCTGATCCTGTGCTGTGCGCTGACGATCATTGGGATCCCGGTCGCCGTCCTGGGCGCATCCGTATACATCGTGACGTTGTACACGGCCAAGATCGCCGTCGGCTCGCTGATCGGTCGCCGGGTGATGGGAACCGAACCCGGGATCGTACCGTTTGCAGTATCGCTGCTCGTCGGCCTGGGACTGTTGTCTCTCGTCACCGCGCTGCCGTTCGTCGGTTTCGCCGTGGCGATCGTCGCGGTGCTGTACGGTCTCGGGATGATCTATGACCGAGCCCTCGAGTATCACGCAGCCCTTTGATTCAGTCGTCCGGCGGTATCCGGCTAGAGAAGGCGAGTTACACTCCGTCGCGATGAACACAGCCATCGTCCCCTTTCGAATCGACATCGCCGATGACGTGCTCGAGGACCTTCGCGACCGCCTCGCACGCACCCGCTTTCCGGACGAGGTCAACGATGACGATTGGAGCTACGGCACGCAGCTCGACTACCTGAAAGAGCTGTGCGCGTATTGGTGCGACGAGTTCGACTGGCGCGCCAGGGAAGCCGAGCTGAATCGCTTCGAGCAATTCAAGACGACGATCGGCGGCCTCGGTTTGCATTTCATTTGCGCGCGATCCGAGGAGCCGAACGCGCTCCCACTGCTGATCACGCACGGTTGGCCGGGCTCTGTCACCGAGTTCAGCAAGATCATCGAGCCGCTCCGAAACCCGCGTGCCTACGGCGGCAGCGCGTCCGATGCCTTTCACGTCGTGTGCCCGTCGATACCCGGCTACGGGTTCTCGGAGGCCGCAAAGGAGCCGGGAATGGACGCGAAGCGGGTCGCTCGACACTTCGCAGAGTTGATGGCCCGGCTCGGGTTCGACCGCTACGGCGCCCAGGGCGGCGATTGGGGATCGGCCATCTCGACACTGTTGGGCGTCGTCGACCCGGACCACTGTATCGGGATCCACTTGAACATGTTGACTGTGCGACCCCCCAAAGATTCGAAAGACCCGCTCGAAGGTCTGAGCGAAGCAGAACTCACGCGCTTTGCGGACCGCAAGCGATTCACCGCCGAACAGATGGGCTATTTCCGCATCCAGGCGTCGAAACCGCAGTCGCTCGGCTACGGGCTCAACGATTCTCCATCCGGGCTCGCGGCGTGGATCGTCGAGAAGTTCCGCGCGTGGAGCGATTGCGATGGCGACATCGAGCGACGCTTCAGCAAAGACGATCTATTGACCAACATCACGTTGTACTGGGTCACACAGACGATCACGTCGTCCACGCGGCTCTATCGCGAAAACACGCACAGTCGTCGCGGGATGGCCGAGGTCAGCCGGGTTCCGACCGGTGCGGCGATCTTTCCTGGCGAGCTCGCGCTGATGCCAAGAGCATGGGCCGAACACACCTACAACCTGATCCACTGGACCGAGATGCCGTCCGGCGGACACTTCGCCGCGATGGAGGAACCGGAACTCCTCATCGAAGACATTCGGGCCTTCTTCCGGAAGGTGCGCTGACCTACCAACCCGAGAGTCGGGCGCTCCGTTCGCGGTGAACGTCGGGCGTCCCCAGGTACGCGCGGTCGAACAGTGCGCGTTTGAGCCACATGTGAATTTCGCATTCCCATGTCAGGCCGATCCCGCCGTAGATTTCGACCGCGTCGCGGGCGGCTTGTGCGTATCGATCCGTCAGATGCGCCTTGGCCATGGCGGCGACCTGCTCCGACTCGTCCCGAATGTGATCGAACGCATGAGCGGCGTACCAAAGCAGCCCTCGAGCGGGTTCGATGTCGATCGCCAAATCGGCGAGCTGATGCTTGACGGCTTGAAAATCACCGATCTTCAGGCCGAACTGAACTCGGGTCTTGGCGTGCTCGACCGAAAATTCGACGAGCTTCCAACCCCCACCGAGCGCGTCGGCAGCCAACAGAATCAACGCCGCATCGCGTACGCGACCGCCAACCGGGGCCTCGAGTTCTTCGGCTGGGGTCGCATCGAAACGCACATCGAAGCTCCGACGCGTCCGGTCGTTGCTGTCGATCGGCTCGATGGTGACGCCAGGTGCGTCCCCATCGATCAACGCGAGTTTTCCGCCAGCCAGTCCGACGACGATTAGCGCCGCCTGGTCCGCGCTGGTCACATGACGCTTCGTCGCAGTGATGGTTCCATCCACGATCGTCGCCGTCAGGTCCTCGGGACCCCAGACACCACCGCCTTCGCCGATCGCTACCGTTGCAATCCGGCTGCCTTCGGCGAGATCGGGAAGCACGCGCTCTTTCTGCTCGTCGCTTCCACCTTCGAGTATCGCGAGCCCCGCGAGCGTGTGCCCGAGCAGCGGAGAGGGTGCCGCCGCTGCGCCCAGTATCTCGGCCGCCAACGCAAGATCGAGCATCTCGAGTTCGGCTCCGCCGTACGACTCGGGAATCAGCAATCCGGCGATGCCCATCTCTGCCAGACCATTCCAGATCTTCTCGTCGAAATCCGAATCGCCGTCGTAGATCTCCCGAAGCCGCGAAAGCGGGCACTCGTTCGCGACGAAACCGCGCACGGTCTCCTGCAGCAGTCTCTGTTCTTCTGTGAGTCCGAAGTCCATGGTTTCCTTACGGGTG
>JAJDAM010000524.1 GCA_029261905.1 Deltaproteobacteria bacterium | reverse complement strand
AGTGCTCGAAGACCGCGGCTGGTTCGACGTCGATCTATCGCTCGCCAGGTACGCGGGCAAACGAATCGACCTGGAATTCGCGACGTCGACTGCACTCAGCCACGGGCAATCCCTGCTGATGGCGGGTTTCGGCGTTCCCATGATCCGGGTGGTGCCATAGTGGGTGAATCGATCGGGTTCGGTTTGGAGGGCGTCGACCGCGGCGCGCTGGCTCGACATGGCTGACGCCGTGGGCACGTCGCAGTCGACCGGACGCTCGACCCTCGAGATCATCGCGATCGCGGCGATCTGCGCGGGTTTCCAGCTGCCGTTCTTCGACCGCGCGATGTTCCTGATGGACGAAGGGCACATCCTGCTGTTCGCAGACATTCTGGCGGACGGCGGAGAGCTGTATCGCGATGCGTCCTTGCTCCCGCTTCCGGGGTCGTTCTATTTCCTGGCGGCCGCGTTCAAGCTTTTCGGGCCCTCGATCGCGGTCGCGCGCTGGATTGCGCTGGGCGAGTTCACGCTGCTGTGCATTTGCGGATTCATGCTATTGCGCCACCTCGTGTCGCGACCGTTCGCGTACGGCGGCGTGCTGTTGCTGATGGTCTATCGCCTCTGGGCGTTTCCGCATTGGCACATGTACAGCTACTCGACGATGTCGCTGTGCTGGATCGCGCTCGGACTCGTTCTGCTGATGAGTTCCATCGAAACCGCTGACCGCTGGCGCATCGCTCTTGCCGGGTTGGTGACGGGCTTCGCGGTCGCCTGCAAACAGGACTACGGGGCCGCAGCGCTGCTCGCAATGACGGGACTGCTGTTCATTCGTCATCGGACTGCAAGCGCGACATCGCCCGAGCGGGGAATGGCACCGATCGGTTGGTACATCGGACCCGCCGCAGGGGTGGGCGCGGTCGTCGCAGCCCATTACCTCTACCAGGGATTGTTCCTCGAAATGCTGCAGCACACGGTATTCAACCACCTGAAGGGAATCGCGACCTTCGAATACCCGTCTCTCCCGCCATTTCTCCCGCTGTTCGAACAAGAGCCCCGTTTTCGCGAGTCCTACGGTTTCGCCGCATACATCCCGGGCGTCGTGTTTCAGCTCGACTGGGACGCACTTCGCGCCAGTGCGTTCTACAACGAGACTTATCTGTGGGACATTGCCATCAAGCTGTTCTTCTATGCTCCGTACGGAATCACCGCAGTGGGCGCGTTGCGAATGTGGCTGCTGCGGTCTCGCGCCCGCGACCCGCAACAGCGAACTTCGTTCCTGTGTGAACTCGCCCTGTATCTGTGCGCATCGGCGCTGGTACTGTCGATGAACAAACCCGTCGACTTCGTACATGTCGTGGTGCTGTATTGGCCGTTGCTGCTGTTGGGGATCGTGTATCTCGCTGCGCTGTTGCGGGGACGACCGCGAACCGGCTGGGCGCTGGGCGCGCTCGCTCTGGTTCCGACAATCGTCGTGATCGGCTACACCGCGACACTGGCATATAGACTGCACGACTGGTACGACACGCCTCTTCGCGGAGACCGTGCCGGCGTTCGCGTGCTCGCGGACGAAGAACAGGTCATCGGTTCGATGGTCGACTGGGTGCGCTCGCATTCCGAGCCCGACGTACCTTTCGCAGTGTTGCCGTACTTCCCCCTGGTGTCGTTTCTTGCGGATCGCGATGGTCCACACCGCGCCGCTTACACGCTCTGGCCGATCGAATACATCCCGGGACGCGAGCGCCAGATCATCGACGCGATCGAGGCGTCGGGCAACGATCGGCTGATCTACCACTTCACGCAGTTCGTCGTATTTCCCCGAATGCCCGAATATGCGCCCGAACTCTTCGAATACCTCGTCGCGAACTACGAAACGGAACGGGTCTTCACCAGCGGCAGCTGGGGTTACATGGCTGCGGGGATTCGCCGAAGCAAAGAGCCTCCGCCCGGCCGCCCCATCGTCGACTTCGACGATCCCGACATCGCTGTTTGGATCGAAGTCGATGGAAAACCGAACCAACCGGTTCCGAACGGAAAGCGGAGTGAGTTGTTCGAGACAGCCAAATGGCCGTTTCGACCCGCTCTCGCACTCCGTCCACTCAGTGGAGATCGACGCAGCGTCGCAGCGATCTCGTTGCAGGTGCCACCCGGTGCCCGGCTGCAATCATCGGTCTCGGTGCACCCCGAGAAGTGGTTCAATCACCCACCTTCATCGGTCACCTTCGGCATTCGCGCACGCGTGGACGGCGAGCTGCACTCGCTGTACCAGCGGACGATCCGGCCACAGCAGGACTACCGGGATCGCCACTGGTTCGACTTCGAGATCGATTTGAGCGAATTCGTCGGCCGGCAGATCCAGCTCGAATTCACGACGCAGTGTGAGCGCCCCAGCGGTGAACAGCTCCACATGGGCGGGTTCGAGATCCCGCGGCTGGTCGTCCCGACATCGAATGCTCCGCGCGGCCCTGAGCCCGAGGTGACGCCGTGAGTCAGCTATGGCAGTCTGATCCGGCTTTGGACGAGTCCCAGCCCACGAACTGCCCCATCTGCGCGACCGCGAACCCGGATCTGCGCTATCAGATCACGCAGTTCCGTGTCTATCGATGTCGAAGTTGCACACAAGTCTATTTGTGGCCGCTGATATCGGAAAACGAAGTCCGCGAAATGTTCACGCGGCTCTACACCGATGGCGAAGGCTCGGTTCCCGAGCTGAAGACCTACTACGAATACACCTACATCGACGAACCCAGCAATCCGCTGGTGCAGGCCTACGAGGTCTGGCTCGGACAGCTGGAGCGCTTCAAGAAGACGGGAAGGCTGTTGGATGTCGGCTGCGGGACGGGCCTGTTCCTGGCCGTCGCGCGGCGGCGCGGCTGGGAAACCTATGGCATCGACGACTGTATCGAGGCCACCGAGCACGCGCGCAATCACTTCGGTCTCGAAGTCCTCGACGGCGACTTCCACGAAATCGCGGAACGCGGCGAGCGCTTCGACGCGATCACCATGTGGGACATCATCGAACACGCGCGAGATCCCGTCGGCCTGCTCACCAGCGCCAAGGATCTGCTGGCACCCGGTGCCGTGATGGGGATCTCGACGCCCAACCAGCGAAACATTCTGGACATGATTTTGGGGACCCTGTATCGGCTGAGCGGCGGTCTGGTATCGCGACCGCTCGACAAGATCTACTTCGAGCAGCACTTCCTGTATTTCGATCCGCAGACCCTGGCGGCTTCGATCGAGCGGGCCGGTCTCGAAGTGGCGTTCGAAAAGCTGGAACTCACCGATCTACGGCGTCTGTATCTGTCTGCTCCGATGCGCCTGGTACTCCAGACCCTGTTCGCGGTGTCCCGACTCACCGGGCTCGAGAATCGGCTATTTGCGATCGCTCGGGTGCCGGGCGATCACTGAGAATCCGCGGGTGTGAGTCGTCGATTCGCAACTGTCGCAGCCATCGTCGCCCTGCTCGGCCTCACGATCTACCAGAATTTCGCGATCCTCTCCTGTCCCGAAAGCTGCCTGCCCGACTACGTGTCGATGCACGGTCCCGAGGTCGGGAACTTCGAACTGCCTGACGCGCGTTTGAATTCGTGGATTCTGGGTTGGGTGCAGCACGCCGGCCTCACGAACCCATCGAGACTCTTCGATGCCAACGCGTTCTTTCCGGCCCGCAACACGCTGGCCGGGTCGGAACACATGATCGGAAATGCGCTTCTCACGCTTCCGGTTCGGCTGTTTTCCGACAGTGCGATCGCTCTACATCAGATTGCAATGGTGCTGTCGTCCGGCTTGCTGGGACTGTCGGTCTTCAGTTTCGTGCTGTGGGCAGGACGATCGCCCTGGGCGGCGCTGCTGGCCGGCGCCGCGGCGATGTACATGCCCTGGCGCTTCAGCGAAGTCGGGCACCTGCAATTGCTCAGCGCTCAATGGATTCCGTTCGGTTGGCTGCTCACGACTCGGCTGTTGATGGGCGAAGGGTCTCGACGAGAAACTCTCTTGCTCTCCTGTGTCGTCGGCATCCAACTGCTCACGTCGTTCTATCTGGCCTACTTCGTGCTGTTCTCCGGCGGTTGTCTGGGGCTCGCAGTCGCGATCCAGTGCCGACCGGCAATCAAGAACATCGTCCAGCTCGGCGTCGCCCATGCGATTCCGATGGTCCTGTTGATCGGGCTTTCCCTGCCCTACGTCAGCCGCTACTCGGCGTTTCGGTTTGCGAGCCCGCAAGTCATCCCGCAATCGACGCCGCCCGAACTGGCACTGTCATTTCTCGCGCCTTCACTGACCTTGTTCGCGGACTACGAGCGGATGGCCGATGTCAGCTACTACATCCCGCTGGTCGTACTCGTACTCGCGTTGATTCCGTTCGCGAGCAGCGTGCAGGTGACCCGCCGGCAGCGCGAACCGGATCTCTCCGAACGCCGCATCCGGGTTGCAAGCCTCGGACTGCTGGCCGCGATCGTGGGTGCGTTCGTCTTGATGCTGGGGCGCCAGCTGGCGATCGGCGACACCGATGTACCGATTCTCGCCACGCTGCTCGCGAAGCTGCTTCCCGGCTTCGCGCAGATGCGGGCCGAGTTTCGCTGGGGGATCGTGATTGGCCTCGCTTTTCCGGTGTTGGCCGGTTTTGGGATCGCAGTACTCGAACGCGCCACGGCTCGCCGACGGCCCGCACAGATCGGGCTGGGTGTCGCCGTCGCAGCACTGATCGCGATCAACACGCCGATGTTCGAACTCCCGGTCAAGGCCGCTTGGAGGGACTCGACCGGAATCCTGGATGCCCACCAGGAGCTGGCGAATTGGCCGGCCGGTACGACGGTCGAGCTTCCCTGGGGTTTCAAACCGATCCACACCGCGAGCTACGGCAGCCGCTACATGCTCGCGAGTTCGTTGCATTGGAATCCGATG
Source organism: Deltaproteobacteria bacterium (assembly GCA_029261905.1). Classification (GTDB taxonomy): domain Bacteria; phylum Myxococcota_A; class UBA9160; order UBA9160; family SMWR01; genus JAJDAM01. The sequence continues at coordinate 1,989 of JAJDAM010000524.1, read as the reverse complement.
CTCAACGGCTATACGGCGTATCTGCCGGCGTCCCATTTCTTCCTGCAGCGGATCGCGCAGGGCCTGCCCGACGCGGGGGCCGTGAGTCGCTTGAGGCGTTTGACCGATCTGCGCTGGATCATCGTTCACCCCACCTCCGCCCCGATGGCGAAGCGCTGGGATCGGGCCGTCGAGCGCGGCATCGTCGAACTCGCACACTCCGCGCCCAACGCGCAGATTTATCGCGTCCCCGAGCACATCGATGCTGGGAACCTGCTCGATGCGTTGGCGTCCGACGAGGCGCGTTCGCAAACCTTCTCCGGGCTGCCGCGAACACCGCTCGACACGGAGCGCGCCACGGGGGCGATCGAAGTGCTCGTGCCGGCGACGATGAAGTACCAGCGCGGCACCGGGCTCGAGAGCTGGATCCAGCTCGACATCCGCAACGATTCCGATGCGGACTGGGCCGGCTTCGACATCCAGACCGAAGGGCTGGTCGAACTGCGGTATCGATTCGTCGACGAAACGGGCCAGGTCGAACTGGAAACCACCGCACCTCTCGACATCGACGTGATGGCTCGACAAGAAGTCCGAACCCAGGTCGTCATGCACCCCCCTCCCCGCGACGGAACCTACACGGTCCAGTTCGACCTCGTGCAGCGCCTGGGAGACGAACTTCATGCGTTGTCGGTGGCCTCGATCGACCGACGACTCATCGTCGAAAGTACCCGCGCGTCGTCCTCGCGACTTCGCGACGCACTCGAAGAACGGGCGAAGGATCCGACACGCATGCCGGCCCGGAACCGACGATGAGCGAACATGCCGCCCCAACTACTTCCTGAGATCTTCCCCCGATTCCGCGATCACCTTCAGCACGTGGAAATGCCGGTTCGTCCGGGCGACGCGCCACCCGCACCAGTGTGCAATTCTCAACGAAGGCTCGTTGTCCAATGGGATCGTGCAGTAGTTGGGTAGCCGTTCACGCTTCAAGAACTCGACCGACTGAAGCAACGTGTGCCGGCCGACTCCCGCGCTGTGGGTCGATGCCAGCATCCAGATTCCCGTCACGGCGCGGCGAAAGAAGAACAGCCGCAGCAGGATGTAGCCGATCATTCGCCCTTCGACGAAGATCCCGAAGGGGAGGTAGCTGCGCCGGCGCAACGCGATATCGGCCTCCTCCGCGTGTAATTCGTGTGGTGGCAGGTACCTCACGTCGAGCTGCGACATGAAATCGGCGAAGACCTCGGCATCTTCTGGAACCAGGAAGCGCACGTGGGCTTCCACGTCCTTCACGGGCACGAGAAGATCGATCTCCGAGGCGCGGCGCCGGGTGCCGCCAAAGAACAGACGCGCCCAGATCTCGTTCCCCCAATCGTAGAGCCGAAAGATCCAGTGCTGCTCTTCGTTGAGCTTGTAGATCCACATTTCGAGGCGGTCCTGGAGACCGAAGCTGACTTCTTCGGCTCGGGGGTCCGTGCCCGAAGGTCCGGAGGGATCGGTCACTGCACGGCGCCCAGGAGCGGACCGCTCTTCTGTTGGTGCTCGCGGGCGAGTTCGCGCATCGGCACGCACTCCCCTTGCTTCGAAAGCGAGTCGACCGCATGGGAGATGAAGCGACTTCGACGCGCGATCGGAATTCCGATCCCAGGTGTGTTGCCGATCGAGTCGGCCAGCGCGGTGCCTTCGAAGTCCGCCAGTTCGATCATGTGGAACAGCATATGCAGTTCGTTCTCGCTGCGCGGCCAGCGCAGGATCCAATCGAAGACGCGTTCGCCGAGCAAGCGGATCATCGTCGAATAGAATGGAAGCCGAATCGGAGACGTGACCGATATCGGGACCTCGACGATCTGAGGTCCACGATCTGCCGGAGTCGCTCGCTCTCGGTAGAGCTTGTCGCCACGCGGGTAGTAGGGCCGAGGCGGCGCGAGTACAGCATTCATCGGACCCAACTGGTAGTTCTCGCGTCGGACGAAGACCAAGCCATAGAGCATGAATACCCACATGATCGGG
>JAJDAM010000523.1 GCA_029261905.1 Deltaproteobacteria bacterium | reverse complement strand
GGGTGCAGAGTATAATCCAACGAATTCACAGACTGCGCGCTGATGTCGGCCGGTCCGCAGTTGAACGCCACTGAGTTGTAGGGCGGAGCCGTGATGCGCAGCGGCATTGTGTGAGCGAAGGCTGTCCTTGAACTCGCTCTTTGGAGTCGAACTTGGAAGGCGAAGAGACTACCGCGAGAAAGTCCACGGCGCGTGAGATCCTGGTTTCATGGGCAAACGAACAGGAGCACTGGGTTCGCAGCATCGTCCGCGAAGTGCTGGGCACACGTCAGCGAGCAGCAAAGGACGTCGTCGACCAAGCCTACAAGACATGCCTCGCGGAGAAGGACCTCAGCTCCGACCCGGTTACCGTATCTCCCAAGCTCCAGCTCGAAAGCGAGGAAGCTGATCAGGGCGAAGCGCTCCGCCTGAAGTCCTTGAGAGAAGTTGAGAATGTAAACCGGCTGGCGTCCGGTCAAGTCATCGACTTCAACGAACGCCTCACGATTCTCTACGGCGAGAACGCAACTGGAAAAAGCGGCTACGTCCGCATTCTGAAGCGTGTCGCCGCTGTTCGTGCCGCTGAAGAAATCCTCCCAGATATCCACGCGCCCGCCGCGCCGGGCCCGCCTTCGGCCGTGCTCGAATACACACTTGACGGCATCCGTGGCACTGCCAAGTGGTCCGGCGAGTCGGGTGTTCGGCCATTCAACCGCATGAGCATCTTCGACAGCCGTGCCGTCTCCTTCCACCTCGACGACGAAGTCACCTACAGCTATACGCCGCGAGACCTCGCGCTCTTCCAGTTTGTAAATCAGGGCATCAGCGCTGTCTCGACTCGCCTCGACGGAGCGCGCAAAGAAGCGGAGCTCAACGAGAACCCGTTTCTTCACCGCTTTCAAGCCGGGAGCGTAGTCTATCCGAAGATCGAAACACTAAGTTCCGCGACCGACCTCGCGGAACTTGAAACCCTCGCCCTCGTCACAGACAAGGAAGAAGCGACGCTTTCCGGTCTCCGCGAGGAGGTTGAAGCTCTCAATCCGCAGTTCATCGCATCCCGTCTTGAGCTCGAGCGCGCAGACCGAGAGCTCTTCGCGAGCATCGGCTCAGTGGCGACGGCAGTCTCAGAGTTCGACCGAGGTGTATACAACCAGAAGCTCGAAGCGCTGAAGGAAGCCGAAGAGAAGCAACGAAACGCCACGGAGGAAGCTTTCTCAACCTACGACATCCCTGGCGCGCTCTCCGACGCCTGGCGCGACTTCGTCATTTCCGGCGACGCCTATCTCGAAAATCTCAGTCTCGAGGACTATCCCGAAAAGGGCGAGCCCTGCCTCTATTGCCGCCAGGACCTTGGCGAAAGAGCCGTGACTTTGCTGCGCCAGTATCACGACTACTGCAACAACTCCCTCCAGGTGGAGGTCGACTCCGCCCTCAGCGCAGTGACGACGGCCGCAGGCTCGCTCCAGTCCCTGAATCTTGCAAGCGTGCAGCCGGGCGTAGCCGCGAAACTCACCGTCGAAGATGGTCAGCGAGCAGCGCCCCTTTTCGTCTCCGCTAACGAACTCATCACTACCGCCCCGGACCTCGTCGGCAAGGTCGCGGCTCGGCTTCCCGTTCCCTCCGGCGACGTCATTGCCGCCGCGGCAAAATTGAGAATCTCCGCGCGGGCCGCGCTTGAGGAGGCCGACGGGACAATCTCCACCCTCCAGACCCAGCGCGCCCAGCGAATGACCGCTCGCGCCGAAGCCGAGAAGAAGGTCCGTGACCTAGAAGACCGGCTCGTTCTCAAGGTCCAGCTCCGAACCATCCGCGCTGCGGTCGAGAATGCGAAATGGGCCGAGCGCGCTAAGCTCATCGTCCGCAGGCGGTTGCCACTCCTAAAGACCTCACTAACCAACCAGAGCAAGGTCGCGTCCGAAGACCTCCTCAACTCCGATTTCCAACGACTCTTCGAGCATGAACGCAAGGCGTTCCGAGCTCCCACCGTCAAACTCCAGTTCCCAGGAAGGGACGCAGTGGCCGCTAGGCGCAAATCTCTCGGCGACCACCGGCTGAGCGAAATCCTCTCCGAGGGCGAGCAAAAGGTCATTGCGCTCAGCGATTTCCTCGCCGAAGCCGCAATCCGGCCCACCTCCGCTCCCATTCTCTTCGACGACCCCGTCAACAGCCTCGACTACAAACGCATCGAGTACATCGTCGAACGATTTTGCACGCTCAGCGCCGTGCATCAAGTCGTCGTCTTCACGCACAACATCTGGTTCGCGAGCCTCTTGCTCTCGAAGTTCGAAAGCAAGGAGAGCGCCGTGGGTTGCTCGTTCTTCAGCGTCGACCTCGGCCCCGGAGAGCAACCGGGCTTCGTCTCCGGTGGCACACATCCCCGCCTCGACTCGCCCGCCAAGATTCGAGGCCGAATCAACAACATCATAAACTCCGCGAACTCGGCAACCGGTGAGACCCGAAAGGCCCTCATCGAGCGTGGGTACGCACAGCTACGTGCCTGGTGTGAATCGGTGTCGGAAAA
>JAJDAM010000522.1 GCA_029261905.1 Deltaproteobacteria bacterium | reverse complement strand
GTCACCTCGAGCGAGCCGTGGTCGAATGACATGCCGGAGCCCAACTCGATGTCGATCGAGAGGTGGCCACCCGGCTTCGCGGCGATCTGGCGCTCGATGTCGCCGTCGCCGCACCCCCAACCCAGGATCGAGACTGCCGCGAGTCCCGCCGCGGCCCAATCCCGATCGAGCCGACCTGTTCGATCCATGCTCTGCTCCCGCTGTGCTGATTTGATCGCTCGTGCGACCACACTGGCTCGACGAATGGCAACGCAAGCTGCGTGCCGACTGAAACCGTCGCGGATCGTTCGATTGCGTCCTGATGTGCAGCCGAATCATTGCGGGTGCATGGCGTTGGCTGCACTTTCGGGCCATCGGGCCATCGGATCACGGGGATCGCCATCCCGCGAGGCCTGGGGGTTGGCGCCCGATGGGCGCGCAGGGACGAATCAATGACCCCGCGACCTCATCATCTGGTCGAGTTCCTGAATGCGGGGGTGAAGGCCGTCAGCGCCTTCGAAGGTCTTTCGAAGGTCATGGTACGGCTCGACTTGTTGGCCACCCGCGTAGGCCTCGAGCAAGGTCAGCAAGGCCAGATTCGAAGGGTGGTGATAGATTTCGAGTGATCGCTGGAAATCATCCACGGCGGCGCTCGGGTCGCCGCGCCGCGCCTCGAGATGCCCCCGCAAGAAGTAGAAGTGGGCACGCTCCTTCTTGCCGACGGTGTCGTCTAGCTGCGGTTCCATTTCTTCCAGCCAGGAAGCCAGTTCTTCGGGCGAGCTGTGAGGGAACAGAACTTCGGTCTGGATCAGCTTGCCCAGATAGCTTCGTGTCAATCGATCCAACAGCGGGCGCAGCGCCTCGTGTTGGCTCGCGCCCTCCGAGAGATGGACGAGCTGCGTCAGCCCCCACGCGGCGCGCGCGATCAACAGCCCTCGGTGAAAGACGCTCCAGGCATCTCCCATATCGTCCATCGTCTCGATCTCGTCGAAGTACGCGATGATGTCCGGATCCGCGACGAAGGAATAGGTCCCCGGCGCGAGATCCTTTCGTACCTTGTAGAACAGACCGTGATCTTCGATACCCCAGGGAAGTTCGAGATCGGCGGGGTCGGTGAAGTACACGGTTCGACTCGTTCCCTTAATCATCGCGATGAGCCTGGCTCGACGAGCTTCCGAAGATGCGGCTGGAAGAAACAGGCGATTTTGAAACACGAGCCCCTGGTCGTTGTAGATCTCGACGTCCGGCCGCAGGTTCTCCACGTAGTGCAGGTAGCCCAGCGGCCCCGTATCGGAATCCGTGTGCGTGACGAAAATGGAATCTCGCTCGAGGCTTTCCAGAATCGTGGTCCCGTAGTCGTTTGCCCAGCGGTCGTGTCTCCGATCGTTGCCGCCGAAGTTCGAGGCGAACGTGGTGCCGACGAGGAGAACCGCGATGATCGCCAGAGGGACTTGCGAATCCCTCTTGATCCTCTGACTGAGTTCGGTGACGCAGAGGCCGATCCAAATCGCCATGACACCGTACGGGATCAATGGGTAGACCTGGAATACAGAACGCCCGAAGTATTCGTAATCGAAGTTCAACTGCGTCGCGAGAATGTGAGTGCCGCCCAGGAACGCGAGCAGCAGTCCGATGCAAAGGCCGAGGGGCCAGTGTTTCCAACTTCGAATGAACCCGAGCAACGCCAGCACGCCGCCGGCGATCGTGAATTGGCCGATCGATTCTCTGATCAGGAACAGCTGGAACTGCTGCTGATCCCACGCTCCCGCACTGATGCTGTCCTCGACGCCGGAAAATCCCTCTCGGATGAAGTAGCCCCAGAGTTGTCTCCAATCAGCGATCGGACCGTGGAATGCAATCAACGGGTCGTAGTTCGACCGAATGAACAAGTACGCGTACGGAAGCAATCCCAGCAAGAACAGAGGGATCGCCTTGTGAAGGCTTCTGGTGACCACGGCGCGCTGCGGCCACAGCATGAAGAAGAAGCACGGGCTCGAGATGACCATCAATGGCCAGTGGTGGCTGATGCTCGAGCCGAAGCAGAATGCCGACGCAAGGAAGAATCTGCGGTCGCCCGAGCGCATGAAGTGCAGCGTCAGAGCGAATACGAGAAAGAAGAAGAACGTATTCATGCTGTATACGTCCGCGATGATGGATTGCGCCCAGAACTCGCGGGATACGCCGTAACCCAGTGCAGCCAGGTAGGCGGCAATGCGGTTCCTGCAGAGGGCTAGCGCGATCCACCAGATTGCGGCGCATGTCAGCGCACCGAACGTCGCGCTGAGAAGATGAACCCGGAACGCCGCCGAACCGATCGGGATCAGCGTGAAGAACTTGCCGAGCACGCTGTGGATCGGATACCCAGGCGGGTGAGAGATCCCCATGTGAAAACAGGACATGATGAACAGCCCCGAGTCCTCCATGGTGACCGTACGCGGCGCGGTAGCGATATAGACAGCCAGCAATCCGAAGAAGACAGCCAGCAGATGCGGCCAGTCGTTTTTCCAGTGGACCGCATGCAGGTCGGGCTGCGCGTCCAGCCTCGAACCTACACTCGATCGAGACATCTCCGGGATCGGCGTCGAAGCAGGCTCCGGTTTGGGACTGCGCTTTCTGTTTTTCTGTTCGCGCTTCTGCTTCTGCTTCTGCTTCTGCTTTCTAGCCATGGCTCCGCGACCGCTCTGGGGAGTCGATTGTAGCCGCTATCACACGGAGTCCGATCATCGATGCTTCCGCACCCGGCCGCATGGGGTACCCTGCGGACCGGAGCCGCCTGGACGTGAGTGAGATGCAGACGCGACATTGGATAGGGTTGGTCGGTCTCGGCTTGTGTGTTCGGCTCGTCTACGTAGCGTGGGCTCCTCACGTCCCGTGGGCTGACGGGCGCTTCTACCACCTGTATGCCGCGTCGCTGAGTCACGGTTCGGGGTACATCAACGTCGACGGAAGTCCGGCGATTCGCTGGATGCCGGGCTGGCCCGTGCTGCTCTCGGGTTTGTATCGGCTGTTCGGGACGAACCCGAGTGTCGGCATGTGGGCCAATGCGTTGTTCGACTCGGTCGCGGTCGGCTTCGTTGCGCAGCTGGGAGCCCGCCTGTTCAGCGTTCGTTGCGGCATCATCGCAGGGGGTCTGTTCGCGATCTGGCCCGGACTGGTCTTCTACAGCGCGACGCTCTACACCGAACCGCTGTTCAATCTGACGTTCAGCGCAACGCTGTTGCTGTTGGTGATCGCGAGCGAAGCCACGAAGCGCCAGACCGTGTGGTTTCTCGCGGCAGGGGTCGGCTTCGGGCTCTGCGGCATGATCAAGCCGGATCCGTTGACGCTGTTTCCGGTCGTACTGCTGTTCTTGTGGTGCAGGCGGCGCTCGGCGAGGGGTTTCATCAAGCACTCGATCGTGCTGGGTGTCGCAATGGCTGCGGTGTTCACGCCCTGGGTGGTGCGGAACTACTTCGTGTTCGATCGGTTGATTCCTCTTTCGGCCAGCGGCGGCATCAGTGCGCACCTGGTTTTCTATCCGGGGGCTACCGGAGGCCAGAATCACGTCGCGAACTCTGCACTGAATCGTTTCTATCGTCGAGCCGACTCGGCGCAGACGAGTCTGGCGCGAATGGACGCCGGCTGGAGCGACGCCGGGAAGTTCATTCGCGCGAACCCGGGTGAAGCCGCAATGATCGTGCTGAACAAGTTCAAGATCACCTACGGAGGGGATTCGCAGGCCGTGCTGACGACTCGCGGTGCGGGTGCAGAAGCAGATTGGAATATCCCCCGAGAGACCTGGGAGCGATTGAGTGCTCTGGCCGATTCGTTCTGGTTCGCAATGCTGGGACTCGCCGCATTCGGAGCGACACGGCTTGGACGCTGGCCACCGGCATCGATCGTGCTGACCGTTGGATTGCTTGCGACCTGGTATGGCTTGCACGTGTTGTTTCTGGGTGGCCAGCGCTATCACGTTCCGGAGGCGATCGGGTACTCGCTGCTCGCTGCGGTGGGGATCGATTGGCTCGCGGGACGCTTGGGTCCAACGAGGGCGTGAATCCGGGCTCTTCTCGACGTGCTCTTCTCGACGTGCTCTGCTCGATGTTCTCAATGATAGTCGTGCGAGGCAGAGGGCAGGTTTTCGCGCCCGATCAGCGGAGCCAGGTCGCGGACACGCACGTGGATCACGCCTTCGACGTTCTGCAGCGGGCCCTCGATCTCGATGATGGTCGAAGTGTGCAACGGGACGCGGAAACGGCGGAACTCGGTCGGGGTCAGGATGGCGTTGGAGATTCCGGTCTCGTCTTCCAACGTCAGAAACATGAAGCCCTTCGCAGTACCAGGACGCTGACGAACGATGACCTGCCCCGCAGTGCGCACCCGGTGTCCATTGGGAACGTGCTTCAGTTCGCTCGCGTCGAGGATGCCGCGCTCACGAAGCTTCGGTCGCAGGTGGGCCATGATCTGCGGACCGGTGGTCAGCCCGCTGTTGCGGTAGTCGGCGAGCGTTTCTTCGACTGGGGTCATCTCGGGAAGCGGTGATCGGGCACTCCCGCTCGCCGCGACAGGAGGCTGCCCGGCGTACAGCGAGCCGCGGTCGCGATCCAATGCGGCCACCTGCCACAATGCAGAGCGCCGCGTATCGGCGCTCGCATCGATGCTGGCCAGCGCACCGAGCTCGGCCAACGTGTCGAGTTCGTCCTTTCGAAGTGTTACGCGTTTGGCGAGATCGGCTACCGACGAAAAGTTCTCGTCTACACGTGCAGCCTCGATTGCCAGGCCGGTGTCCTTGCGCAGCCCGTCCACGTATCGCAGACCCAATCGCAACGGAGGTTGGTGGCTCGCATGGCGTGGCGTCTCGAGCGTGCAGCGCCAATCCGAATACGCGAGGTCGATCGGACGGACCTCCACGCCGTGGCGCTGGGCATCCTTGACGAGTGTCGCCGGCGAGTAGAAACCCATCGGGTACGCGTTCAGCAGGCCGGCGAGAAACGCTGCTGGGTGATGAGCTTTCAAGAAGGCCGATGCGTACGCGATCAGCGCAAACGATGCGGCGTGAGATTCTGGAAACCCGTACAGCGCAAACGAGTGAATGCCGCGGATGATCATCTCTTGCGGTTCGCCGACGATCCCGCGCTCGTCCATGCCGCTGCGCAGTCTCGATTCGAGTCGGGTCATACGCTCGACCGAACGCTTGAAACCCATCGCCCGGCGCAGTTCTTCCGCTTCGCCCCCCGTGAACCCGGCCGCGACCATCGCGATGCGCAACAGCTGTTCTTGAAAGAGCGGTATACCCAACGTGCGTTTCAGGATCGGCTCGAGTGACGGGTGTGGATAGACGACCGGCTCGCTGCCTGCACGGCGGTTCAGATACGGGTTGACCATCTTGCCGGTGATCGGGCCCGGCCGGATGATCGCGACTTCTACGACGAGGTCGTAGAAGCAGGTGGGTTTCATGCGCGGCAGGGTCGACATCTGCGCGCGGCTTTCGATCTGGAAGGTGCCGACCGTGTCGGCCTGTCGAATCATCTCGTAGGTGACAGGGTCGTTCTCGGGCAGCTGTGCCAGATCGACCACGATGCCTTCGTGGTCGCGAATCAGTTCGAGAGTGTCTTCGATGGCGGCCAGCATCCCGAGCCCCAGCAGGTCGATCTTGATGATGCCCATGTCCGCACAATCGTCTTTGTCCCATTGCACGATGCGCCGGTCGACCATGCTCGCCGGCTCGATGGGGACGACTTCGTCCAGCCGGCCTGCAGCGATGACGATTCCGCCGGTGTGTTGACCCAGGTGGCGGGGCAGGCCGCGAACCCGATCGACCAGATTCAGCAGCGTCGCGATGCGCGGCGCTCGCGCATCGACGCCGGCTTGTTGGAGCAGACTCTCGAGCTCGTCGAGATCTTCGCGATGCTCGAGCCGTGAGATCGTCTTGGCGAGCCGGTCGATCGAATCCGGCGACAACCCCAGTACCTTGCCCATCTCGCGTACCGCCATGCGCGTGCGGTAGGTGATCACCACCGCTGTCATCGCGGCGCCGTGCGTTCCGTACTTGTCAAAGACGTACTGGATCACCTTCTCGCGTTGGTCGCCCGACGGCAGGTCGAGATCGATGTCGGGCCATTCTCCGCGCTCCTCGGACAGGAAACGCTCGAACAGCAGTTCCATTCCGATTGGATCGACTGCGGTGATGCCCAGCGAATAACACACCGCGCTGTTGGCCGCAGAGCCTCGACCCTGGGCGAGGATCTTCTGGTCGCGCGCGAACTCGACGATATCGTGGACGATCAGGAAGTAGCCGGATAGATCGAGCTTCACGATCATCGCCAGTTCGTGTTCGAGTTGCCGGATCACAGGCGCAGACAGCGGGGACCCATAGCGCGCGCGGGCACCGCGCAATGTCAGCTGACGCAGATAGCTGGCCTGGGTCTCGCCAGCCGGTACCGGGTAGTGGGGAAATCGATAGCCCAGGTTTTCGAGAGTGAATGAACAACGTTCGGCGACTTCCCGTGTCGCGCGGATCCATTCGGGGTGATCCGCGAAACGCGCAGCCATTTCACGCGGGGCCATCAGGTGGCGCTCGGCATTGACGGCGAGGTGGCGGCCCGCGCGATCGAGAGATGTCTTCCAGCGCAGGCAGGTCAACGCATCGAACAACTGGCGGCCGCTCGGGTGGGCGTGTCGCACGTCGCCAGTGGCGAGTACGGGTACGCCGACACTCTCGGCGAGTGCTGTCGCTCGGCGCGTTGAGGCTTCGGTGGCGCGATCCAGGTGACGCGAGACATCGACCCAGAGCCGGCCGCGACCGAACGATGCTTTGGCGCGATCGAGGGTTTCGGTCCGTAGCGAACCATCCCCGCGTGCGAGTGCGGTGAGGCCCTCGGCGTAGGTTTCGATCTCTTCCCAGCTGCTTTCGGATTCGCCTTTCGCGGCGCGCACGTGGCTGAGTGTCAGGATCCGGCAGAGGTTCGCGTAGCCTCGCGGGGTCTCGACCAACAGTCGCAGTGGCACGGGAGGTGGGTTCGAGTCTGAACCCTCAGCGACGATCGAGACATCGGCGCCGACAATGGCTCGCACTCCGGCGTTGCGAGCGGCCTGGTGAAAACGCGGGATCCCGTAGACGCCGCCGACATCGCCGAGCGCCAACGCGTCGTAGCCGAGATCCGCTGCGCGATCGACGAGATCTTCCGGATTGGACGAAGCGTCCAGAAACGAAAACGCGCTCCGGCAACGGAGTTCGACGTAATCAGACGACGGGGGGACCACCTTCGGAGTTTCGCTTTATTTTCGCCTCGTGGCAACGCTCAGATCATCCCCAGGTTTGCGGGAACCGTCAGGGGCCCCACCAGCAAGGCGCGCCGGGCGAAGGCGTACACGTCGTACGTCGAGCCCGAAGCAACGCAGCTGGTGGGGCC
>JAJDAM010000521.1 GCA_029261905.1 Deltaproteobacteria bacterium | reverse complement strand
ACTCCACGTCCTTGTCAAGGGAGAGCATCGCGAGCTTCATCGCTTCACCTTGAGTGAGATAGGGGTGGAAGTGCTTGGCGACTTCCGAAACAGGAAGTCCGAACCGAATCATCAGGCTCGCTTCCATGATTTGCTCCGAGCCTTCCGGAGCCACGATCCGAGCACCAACCAAGCGGTCCGTTCCGCTCTCACGGAGGAGCTTTACGAATCCTCGAGTGTCACGTGCCGCGAGCGCCCGCGGAACGTACTCAAGGGGAAGCACCGAGACGTCCACCTCGATTCCTGCCTCAGCGGCCTGGCGCTCGCTGAGCCCCACTCCCGATACCTGCGGGTCCGTGAACACCACCCACGGAATCGCGGTGTAGTCGCGCTTCTTGGCCCTTCCCAAGAGTGCGTTCTCGGCGGCCAGCGCGCCCTCATAGGCTGCGGCGTAAACGAAAGCAGGCTCACCCACCACGTCGCCCGCGGCGTAGATACCCGCCTGAGTCGTCTCGAGACCCTCGCCGACGCGAACGAAACCGTGAGCGTCGAGCTCCACGCCAGCGGCATCGACGTCGAGCGCTTCGGTGTTGGCCCGACGTCCAAGGGCTGACACCACGGCATCAGCGCGGTAGGCGACAACCTCGGCGTTTCCCGCCGCATGCACTACGAACTTCTTGCCCAGCCGTTCGACCGACTGCAGCTTCTGTCCCGTAAGAATCTCGATGCCTTCTTCGCGCAGAAAACGCGTCACACCCTCGGCGACGTCGCGGTCCTCTCCTGAGAGCACGTGTGCACTGCGCTGCAGAATCGTGACCTTGCTTCCGAGGCGAGAGAACATTTGACCGAGTTCGAGCGCGATGTAGCTCCCCCCGAGCACGATGAGTCGCTCGGGAAGAAACGGCGCATCGAGCGCCTGCGTGCTGTCCCAGACGCCCGCCTCGGCAAGTCCAGGGACATCCGGGAGAATGGGTCGCGTGCCGGTGGCAATGACCATCTTTCTGGCCTCAAAGCGCTCCCCCGATACCTCCAGTTCGTTCGCTCCCGTGAGTTTCGCCTTGCCCTCTACGAAGCGAACACCAGCGAGGCCCGAAAGAACGTCTTCATATTTGGCTGTCCGAAGGCTCTCGACGAGTTCGTCTTTCTCCTCCATCAACAACCGAAAGTCGATGACTCCAGGACTCGGTTTGACCCCGCGAAAGCGAGACAGCTGATTCCAGTGGAAGCTCTCTGCGGCTCGAATGAGGGTCTTCGAAGGAACACAGCCGATGTTCACGCAGGTGCCGCCAATCAAGCCTTCGTTGACGAGAAGCACCGTGGCCCCGAGCTCAGTCGCACGGAGCGTTGCGGCGAACGCTGCCGAACCGCCACCAATGACCGCTAGGTCAAACGACCGCTCGTCCGCGAGTTCGTTCGCACAGCAGGCGCTCATCCCTCACTTCCTTTACCGGAAGAAGCGACAACTGCAGAGTATCCAGCGCGGCTGACCGCGGACAGTAAATCGCTGGCACTCGGAGCCGAGTCCGCTTGAACCAGGACGACCGCCGTCCCGGCTTGAAAATCGACCTCGGAGCGAAGGACACCAGGAACTGCGGCGAGCTCGTTTTGCACGCTCACCGTGCAGGCTTCGCACGTCATCCCACTGACTTCGAGAACCACCTGCTTCGAGTCGATGGATTCTGCGCCGGCAACCGCCGGGGTTTTGCTACCAGCAAACACAAATGCGTAGGACGGAAAGAACGCGACCGCGACGACCGCCACCGTAGCCAGCCAGAGCATCGTCCTGTTGATGCGTCGAAGACCCGGACGCGGGGCCTCACACGCGTCGCCAGGCTCGCACGCGGGTTTTCGAAAATAGTTGTAGTAGAAGCCAAGACCGAGAAGAACGATGGTAACGCCGAGCATGTAGGGGCGTGCGGACTCAAACGCGCCGGCTAGCGCTACGGTTGAGATTCCGGCAGCGCCGAAAACGAGGGGAAGAATGCAGCACGATGACGCGACCACGGCGGCAGCAATCGCGCCACCTGTCGCCCATCGACCGCTCGGTTCGGGTTCGTTGTTCATCAAGTCGTTCCTCTCCTCGTGGCGCGCGCGAATTCCCACTACGCCTAGAGTTTACGGCTTGAACCTGGGTGCAAGGTAAAGGGCTTTCTGAAGGAATCCGCAAAGCCAAGCGGTTGCAGGCATTTGCGGGCTCAGTCGCTCGGCTGGAGAGCGCTCAAAGACCGGGCCTAGGAGGTTCGACGAACGGCCGCGGCACTTAGAGTCTCGATCACCCGGCAGCGCCCGCTCTCCTCGTGCTCGAGGCATTCGGCGAGGGCACCCTTCAGGACCCGCTGCACGCGGCGGAGCTCGGACATCCGCTCGGCAACTTGCTCGAGGCGCTCTTCGATAAGCCCCTGCACCTTGCGGCAGGCTGCGGGGCGAAGAAGCGCTTTGATGTCATCGAGAGTGAATCCTGTGGCCTTCGCAGCTCGAATGAACCGCAACCGCTCGAGCTCAGCCTCGGAATACACGCGGTAGTTGCCAGCACTTCGCCCGCTTGGCCGAAGGATTCCCGCGCGCTCGTAGTAGCGGACGGTGGAGGTGGGAACGTCTGCCGCCTTTGCGAGTTCGCCAATCGTCAGTTCCTTGGCCATGACTCATCTTCTATCAGGCCTTGAATGTGGCTTCAAGGTTCTGTCTCGGCTCGCGCCCCTTAAACCCGGGACATAGTGGGGGCGAGAGCGACTTGCTTCGTCGCGACTCCCCACCTGAATCCAGGGACATTGGGTCTCGAGCCAAGATCTCTCAGCCCCGACTTCCGCCCTCTTGTTGGTGTGTCGGCGGTTCGCTGCTTCTCAGCGCCGCTCAACGCTCAATGCGCTCAGAATGGAGCAGTCTGCAACCGAGCCATTCCCCGAGCAGCCATCGACGAGCTTCTTGAGCTCCCGGCGAATTCTCTGCAGCGCGCTGATTCGTGATTGGATGTCCTCGAGGGTTGACTCCGCGATTCGCTTCACATCCGCCGCCGCCGCGCTGCTATCAGCGTCTAGCTCGAGAAGATTGAGGGTCTCCCCCAGAGAAAAGCCGAGTTCCTTGGCTCTCCGGATGAAGCGAAGCCTGGGAACAACTTCGGGCGAGTAGTTCCGATACCCGGAGGCCTGACGGCGAGGCGCCGGAACGAGCCCTTCGCGCTCGTAGAAGCGAACCGCGTGAACGCCAAGCCCAGCTTCCCGGGCGACTTCTCCGATTTTCAAGTTCTTGCCTCCAGCGTCCGATAAGATTAGAGTGTAGAGTAGACTCTAATGTTTCGGCGCAGAGAAATCCGAGCTTGAGCTTATGACGATGCGAACCAAGCGACTATTTTCCACTCTCCTCGTCATTTCGATGGTGGCGCCGCTCCTTTTCGTCTCCGCGGCTGCCGCAAAC
>JAJDAM010000520.1 GCA_029261905.1 Deltaproteobacteria bacterium | reverse complement strand
GGAGATTCTCGACGAGGTGGATCCGACACCGGGTGGAACGGTGGTGTTGACGATCGACCGGGACCTGCAGCGGGTGGCCGAGGACGCATTCCTGCCCGGCGTTCTCGGGGAACCGCCCAAACGCGGCGCCGTGGTGGTGATCGACGTGCGCAACGGAGACATCCTCGCGCTGGTATCGCGGCCCGGCTTCGATCCCAACGCTTTCGCGGGTGGAATCGACAGCGCTACCTGGAAGGCGCTGACCAAGAGCGAGGCTCGGCCGATGCAAGACCGGGCTCTGTCCGGCCAGTACCCGCCCGGATCGACCTACAAGGTGTTCGTAGCGGCGGCTGGGCTGGAAGAGGGGATGATCGATCTCAACGAGAGGGTCTACTGCCCCGGGTCATTCAAGCTCGGCCGGCGCACCTATGGCTGCTGGAAGAAAACCGGTCACGGCGCCGTCAATCTCCACGAAGCACTCGTCCAATCGTGCGATGTCTACTTCTACCAGCTTGGCCTCAAGCTCGGTATCGACCGGATGGCGTTCTTCTCGAACGGCTTCAACCTGGGCAGAAAGACGGGCATCGAGGTCGGAAACGAAGCGGCTGGTCTGGTCCCGACCCGTGCGTGGAAGGAGCGGCGTTTCTCGGAAGTCTGGATGAAGGGCGAGACCGTCTCGGCATCCATCGGCCAGGGGTTCAACTTGACCACCCCCATTCAACTGGCCGTGGCGTATGCCGCGATCGCCAACGGCGGGAAGCTGCTCCGGCCGCGTATCTGGAGCCGGGTCGACGGTCGCGACGGCACTGTCGAGATCGGACCCCCAACGGAAGTGTTCGGCACGGTGCCGGTTGCACCGGAGCATCTGAAGACGATCAGCCGGGCGCTGCGGGGCGTGGTGCACGAAAGAGGCGGAACGGGGGCACGCGCCCGTGTCGAGGGCGTCCTGGTCGCCGGGAAAACTGGAACGGCTCAGGTCGTGGCATTGAAGCATTCCGAAAACCTGGAAGAGCACGAAATCCCGCTGAAGCACCGGGACCACGGCTGGTTCGCCGCGTTCGCACCGGCGGATGCGCCCGAGGTCGCGATCGTTGCGCTGGCCGAGCACGGAGGACACGGTGGCAGCGCGGCTGGTCCCATCGTGCAGGCCGTACTGACTCGATACTTCGAAGCCCAACGCGAAGAGGGGCCTCCGCTGCCGCCGGGAGCGGGAGAGCCGGTCGAGCCAACGGAACCAGCCGAGGCAGGAGGACGTCTTGTTCGGAATTGACCGACGGCTGGTACAGAACTTCGACTGGACGTTGCTGCTGCTGATCGCATCGATCGTTGCAATCGGCATTTTCAATCTCGCATCGGCGACACACATCGACGACGAATTGACCGGAGAGGTTCGCCGCCAGCTGCTCTCGCTCGGTCTCGCCGGTGTGGCCGTGCTGGTGGCGGTTGCGGTCGACTATCGGCATTTCGAGCGACTCGCGCTGCCCGCGTTCGCGCTCTGTTTGGTGTTGCTGGCCGCAACGTTGGTGTTCGCACCGGTTACGCGAGGCAGCCAGAGCTGGCTGTTTGGCGGCCGGCTGCAGCCATCAGAACTGGCAAAGCTCGGTTTGATTCTCGCACTCGCTCGGTATTTCAGTCGCAATCCGCCCGCTGAGATTCGTCGCCTTCGAGATCTGATCCGTCCCGCTCTGATCACGGCGATACCGGTCGGGCTGATCCTGGCGCAGCGCGACATGGGCGTCGCCCTGCTGACGCTGTTGATCGGTGCGACCTATATCTCGCTGGTTCGGATTCCGTGGCGCTCCTGGGTCGTCGTCGGCGCCGTCGGGGTCGCAGTCCTGGTCACGTTGTGGATGTTCGTGTTGGCGCCGTACCAGCAGCGCCGCATCCTCGATGTGGTCGATCCCGGCCGCGATCCGTTGTCTTCCGGCTACCAGGCGATCCAGTCGCGAATTGCGATCGGCTCAGGTGGGCTGCTCGGGACCGGCTATCGCGAAGGGACCCAGACCCAGCTGCGCTTCCTGCCAACCCAGCACACTGACTTCGCGTTTTCGGTGCTTGCCGAAGAGTGGGGTTTCGTCGGGAGCATCGGCGTGCTGATGCTGTACCTCACGCTGATGATGTGGGGCCTGCGGATCGCTCGCAGTTCGAAGGATGGTTTCGGAGCCATGCTGGCATTGGGGATCGTGGGGACGCTGTTCTGGCCGGTGGTGTTGAACATCGGCATGGTGCTCGGCATCGCGCCGGTGATCGGTGTCCCACTTCCATTGTTTTCCTACGGGGGGTCTGCGCTGGTCACTTCACTGGTGGGACTGGGGCTGCTGATGAACATCTCGATGCGGCGCTACGTGTTCTAGCAGGATCCCGAGTCGGCCTGTTCGCGCGACGCGCCCGGTTTTGACTGCCCAGTGGGTACCGAACCACTGATGGAACGGAACCGCGATGGTACGCTGCGTTCATGTCGCAGCCCGAAGCAGACCGCTATCGACCACAGATCGGCGCGTTCTTCGATATGGACAAGACGATCATCGCCGAGAACTCGGCGAGTTTGTTCATGCGACATCGCTATCTCCAGGGCGAGATCGGGAATATCGATCTGCTCAAGGGGCTCGGTGCGTACCTGCAGTACAAGCTCGGGGTTCTCGACATTCGGAGCTGGACCGTCGGGATGATGCAGCAGTTCGCGGGACAGTCCGAGGCGCAACTCGAGCGGGAGGCACTTGCATGGGTCGATGAGATGGTCGTCGGGACGATCTACCCCGAGGCGGAAGCGATCATCAGTGAACACAAGGCCCGGGGGCACATCGTTGCCATCGTCTCCGGGGCGACACGCTTCGTCGTCAAGCCGATCGCCGACCACCTCGGTGTCCAACACATCGTGTACACGCGGCTCGAAGTAGAAAACGGCACGTTCACCGGCCGGGTGATCGAACCCATCTGCTTCGAAGAGGGCAAGATCTACTGGCTGCAGCAGTTCATCGAAGAACAACGGATCGAACTGGCGATGAGCTACTTCTACACCGACTCGATTACGGATCTTCCGTTGCTCGACATCGTCGGGCATCCGGTCGCGACGAATCCGGACCCGATGCTCTATCGCACGGCCGTCAAACGGCGGTGGCCAGTCCGATTTTTCGATCCGCCGGTCGCACCCGAAGCTGCGAGTGAGCCCTGATTCGCAATCCTTCGGAAGCGGAGGCGGCCAGGGATGGCCTCCGCGGAAGTCAAGCACAGCGCTACTGGCAAAACGGCTACACTTCTTTCTTTCGCCACAATGGTGCGTCGTTCCATTTTCGTTTCCAGGCCAGCGAGCCATGGAGCGGAGGCCATCCCTGGCCGCCTCCGCGTCGTTGACCGACTCGGGAATTTCGAATCAGGGTTAGTCGCCCGCCTACATCGCTGAACTGCTCCACTGAACTACAGCAGGTTCTTGATCTGCGCCTCGAAATCCGCCTTCGGTCGGGCGCCTTGTAGCTGCTCGACGACTTCCCCGTTCTTGAATGCCAGGATGGTCGGAATCGCGCGGATTCCGTATTTGCCGGGCGTCGCGGGGTTCGAATCGATGTCCATCTTCACGACCTTCACCTGACCACTGTACTGTTCAGCCAGATCTTTGATGATCGGAGCGATCTGCTTGCACGGCGCGCACCACTCTGCCCAGAAGTCGATGACGACCGGTAGGTCGGAGTTCAGCACCTCAGCTTCGAAGTTGTCGTCGGTGATCTCAGCCAGTTCAGCCATCTGTTTCATTCTCCTATTGGCGGGGGCTCGCCCCGCAAAGTCTGTGGATGTTGCTCCATCTGCGACTGGGCTCTCAAACCCTTGGCAGATGGTTGCCCAAAAGTGCCGCGCTGCGTGACTCTTTTGTGGAGGAGGGGGACCCAGAGCGTACCGCGCATTGGCGGCGGCGCACTCACCGTTGACGCTCCCGGGTCTCGCGGGTACGTTGCCATCGTTTGCACCCCCTTGTTTTTTCACGGCTTTCTTGGGCCAAGCGGATATGCGGCGCGAGGGGCAAAACTGCCATGCGATCTGTTGGGCGAACTGCGCTGCTCGAGCTCGCCCGTTCCAGTTTCGAAACGAGCGCGCGCCTCAAGCGAGCGACGATCGAGAGTTGCCACGAGCCGATCGCCGATGCCGCCGAGGTGCTCATCGAAACGCTGGGCGCGGGTGGCAAAGTGCTGTGCTTTGGCAACGGCGGCTCGGCGGCGGACGCGCAGCATCTTGCCGCCGAACTGGCCGGACGCTTCGTTCGCGAGCGCCGAGCTCTTCCGGCCCTCGCTCTCGGTGCCAACTCGTCGGATCTCACAGCGATCGCGAACGACTACGGGTTCGAGCAGGTCTTCGCGCGCCTGGTCGAAGCGCACGGACGGCCGGGTGACGTTGCGATTGCCATCTCTACGTCGGGCAACTCGCCGAACGTCAATGCCGCGGTTCGGCGAGCGCACAGCGCCGGCCTTCACACGATTGCGATGACCGGCAACGGAGGCGGGGAACTTGGAGGTATCGCGGATACGGTGATCTGTGTTCCCTCGGACGAGACGCCGCGCATCCAGGAATCCCACATCGTCGTCTGTCACGTTCTGTGCGAACTCGTCGATGCCGCGTTGTTCCCGCTGGAATGCGCTGGAACGAGCCCCGGCCTGTCCGGGGACGGTACCCTCGATGGCAACCCTGATGGTCCCCCCGACATCGCGACTGCACATTCGCGACGAGAGACGCAATCATGAGTCGACGGACACCGCCGATCGATCGAACGAAGGTGAAGACCGTCAGCGCGAGGCGCCGCAAGAGCAAGGTCGCGGTTGGTGACGAGGCGAGTCCGCACGCGGCCGGTGCGAGCTTTGCCGGCTTCCTCGCGGGCCTGCCCGACATTCTTGGCGCCCGCGATCTGAAGGCGGCCATCGCCGCGACGGCGCGTGCTCACGCCGAGGGCAAGACCGTGCTGTTCGGATTGGGGGCCCACGTAATCAAGGTGGGGCTGGCACCGGTCATCGTCGATCTGATGGAGCGAGGGGTCATCACCGGCATCATGATGAACGGTGCCGGTTGTGTGCACGATCTCGAACTCGCATTGATGGGGCGGACCAGTGAAGACGTCGCCGAGTCTCTCGATGACGGGAGCTTCGGGATGGCGCGCGAAACTTCCGAACATCTCAACGGTGCAATCTCGCGAGGGTACGCGGAAGGCATCGGGATGGGAGCCGCGGTTGGCCAGGAGATCCTCGAGGGTCGTTATCCGAACAAGGGTCGATCGATCCTCGCGGCTGCCGCGCGGCTGGGTACACCCGTCACCGTGCACGTCGCGATCGGTACCGACATCCATCACATGCACGCGAGCGCCGATGGGGCGGCGCTGGGAGCGACGAGCTATCTCGATTTCGAAACGCTGACCGGTTGCGTCGCGACGCTTCAAGACGGCGTCGTGTTCAACGTCGGGTCGGCCGTCATCCTGCCGGAGGTGTTTTTGAAAGCGCTCTCGTTGGCGCGCAACCTGGGGCACCCGGTCAGGAAATTCACCGCCGTGGATATCGATTTCATCCGGCAGTACCGCCCGTCTGTGAATGTCGTTGGCCGTCCTACGCGGCTGGGAGGGCGAGGCATCAGTTTGGTCGGGCATCATGAGATCCTGTTGCCGCTGCTGGCCGCCGGGGTCGTAGAGTCGATCGCGAAGCCGCCCGGTCGCCGGACTGCGCGCGGCCCGAAACGGAAGGGGTGAGGCTTTGGCAGGACGGATCGTGCTGTGCGAGGGCGACATCACCGAGCAGGACGTGGACGCCATCGTCAACGCCGCGAACAGCGATCTCGTGTTGGGATCGGGCGTGGCGGGCGCGATCCGCGAAAAGGGCGGCCCTTCGATTCAAGCCGAGTGCGATGCGATCGGACCGATCGAAGTGGGTGGCGCAGTGGCTACCGGTGCCGGAAGTCTCCCCGCCCGGTTCGTGATTCACGCAGCGGGAATGCCGCCGGGTGGAAATTCGACAGAGCAGAGTATCCGGTCCTGTGTCGCCCGGAGCCTCGTGGTCGCCAATGAGAACGGCTGCCGCAGCATCGCGATCCCGGCGATCGGTGCCGGGATCGGCGGGTTCTCCACGCAGCGCTGTGCCGAAATACTGATGGAGGAGGCGCGTGCGCACCTCGAAAGTTCGACGAGCCTGGAAGAGGTGCGCTTCGTTCTTTGGGGAGAGCCGACCTACCGGATCTTCGAGATGACGAAGGACGCCGCCGCGGTTGCCGCGGGGCTCGAGAAGCTGCGCAGCAGGCGCGCCGCCGAATAACGACCCGTAGCATCCGGATGGGGACCTCCGGCGCCGGGTGACGGTCCTCGCTGCGCTACGCTTTTGGGCTACGAATCACCCCGGGGAGAGGACTCGAGCGTGGCCCTTCAGTTGCTCCAATGGACCGCCGCGCGGGAGCTGAGCGCAGGTCTCGTAGCCGGCCTCGGGCTGGCGCTCGAGACACGGCGACTCGAGCGCGCGTCCGTTGGGCTGCTCACGTTGGGAGCCGTGCTTCACGGCCTGTCGTTCTCGATGTTGCACAAGCTGGAGCCGCCCCCTGCGGTGACCGATATCAGTGCGGCGATCTCGTTGATGTCGTGGGTGGGTGCGCTTTCGTACCTGGTATTGCTCAGCCGGACCCGGCTGCAGCGATTGATGGTGTTGATCGCCCCAGCCGCGTTTCTCGGCGCATTCCTCGCTGCGGTACGGCTCCCGAGTTCGCTGCCGGCAGAGGCGCACTCGATTGGTTCTCTGCCGCATTTTCACGTGATCCTGGCCAGCACCGGCTTGTCGCTGTTGGGTCTCGCCGGCCTGGCCGGAGCCAT
>JAJDAM010000519.1 GCA_029261905.1 Deltaproteobacteria bacterium | reverse complement strand
GCCCAGATCCCGGCGACCGTGCCGCCAGGCGTCAAATCGGCAGCGGTGATGATCAGCGCCGAGTCGGTGACCATCCCGATTGGAAACAGGCCGAGTGTGGCGACATTGAGGCGAAGCAGGAACGAGGCGATGTGATCCCCTACTTCGATCACGATCGTCGGGTCGGCGACGATGTCTTCGGCGTCGACGACCACGTTGAACACGAGCCCGTCGAAGCCCTGCTGCAGCGCGATGATGCGCAACGTCAGCTTGCTGGCACCGACCAACTCGTCGGGACCGAAGCCGACGCTGAGTCCGTCGAGGAAGGTATTTCCCTGGAGTTCGAAGTTGATGTTGCTCAAGACCGAGCCCGCCTGCAGAGCGGGCGGCACTGGATCGGTGTAGGTGGTGGAAAAGAACGCCGAGATCGAACCCGCCGGGGTGAGACAGAATTTTTCTGACAGCGTGCTCGACAATTCGGGTGGTCCATTTGCGAAATCGGCGGCCACACGCGCGGCACGGCGATTGATGAAATCCCGGGTGTCGGCGATCGGCTCCGACAGGTCTCCTGCGATCGGTGTGATCAGAGCCTCGTAGGCATCGATTTGAGCGAGCAGCGCGGCTTCATCCCAGACGGTTGCGATCAACTCGTTGATCTCGGCCTCGTATGCGAGCTGGATCGAGGGGATCCGCCACAACCGATTCGAGAGCGCGGCCGTTTCGAAGACGGTCCGTGCTTCGGGGATCACGCCGCCCGGGTTCAACAGCGGATTGTCGCGGCCCAGGATGTCGTCGAGGCTCCACGGCAGGAATTCGAGCAGCCCGGTAGCGGGATTGTTGTAGATCCAGAAGTTGTTTGCGTTGCCCGCGTAGCCATCCCAATCGCCGATCAACCCGGCGAGCGCCCAGTAGGTGAGGAATTTGTCGAGATCGACGAGGGCACCGATGGCAGCCAGAAATTCCGTGTCGTCCTCGATCTCGAGCGCCGCTTGCACGGCCACGAGCTCGGAGCCATCCATGTTGTTCTTCTTCTCGATCAGTCCGATCCAGTACTGCCGGAAATCTGCCGTCGTACCCTCGTACAGATTGCCGGCCGCGTTCCCGTAGTTGTGAACGAGGAACGGGTCCTTGATGCTCTCGACATTCATGTAGATGCCGTTGCTCACACCGTTCACTTTCACGTGGGCGAAATTGCAGCGCGATGCGGCCAATCCGGCGGCGCGAAACAGGCCGTAGCCGAGACACTGGTCCATCAGAGACGGGTCCTGACGGCCATTGTTGAGCGTCAATCGCTCGAGGCCGTAGACCTGTTGGGTGCCGCCGAACTCGCTGAAGTCGATTTTGAAAGAAGGTTTGATCCGATCGGGTGAGCCGAAGAAGCCCTTTTTCCGGACACCGACGCCGGTCAGCACCGAACCGTCGACCGACACGGTTGCGGGAAAGAACGTGTACGGGCTCGGGGGCGGCGCCAGGCCACATGCGCCTCCCAACGTGTCGAGCAAGCGGCGCTCCTGGCGTCGGAGCTCGTCGTAGTCGTTTGGATCCATCGTGATCTCGACGTCGAGAAGTCGCGCGGGATCGAAACCCAGCGGCGTCAGATCGGTCCCATCACACTGGGTGGTCGGGGCGGTGCCGTTGCGTAGCGGCGCGAAATCCTGGGTCTTGGTCACGAGTGACCACTCGTTCGGCAGGCCCCACGTGCTGCGCGTATCGCCGTCGTCGTAGCAAAGCGACAGCGCCGTGATGAAGGCCGACGGATTCTCTTCGAGGCGCGCGATTTCCCGATCGTTGACGCCGTTGGGGCTCACCCCCTCGCCCGAGGGACCATACTGCGAGACGTCCAGGGAGTCGCGGATCTCGACCTGCCAGTTCAGTTCCGAAACCGAAAACGATGTCGCACTGATGTAGGTCCCGCTCGTGCCGCCCGCCGCCTGTACGTTGATGTGCCAATCGCCCCCACCCGGGTCGTAGCTCACGTCGTCTTCGATCAACTCCGACACTGTGATGATCGAACCTGCCTGGAGCATCGTCCAGATTTCGTGCTGGCTGAGCGTGAGTGTGGTGACGAGGGCACCGCCTTCTGACAACAGCAGTTTCCAGCCGCGGAGGTCGAGCCCATTCTCGGTGACGACCAACTCGAACCAGTCTCCGCCGTTGCCGATGATTCGGCCGAATGTCTCGTCGCCGGCGAGTTCGCCGTCGTCGTCCGAAAATTCGGTGCCGCCATTCAGCCAGTTCGCATCTGCGACAGCGTTGTATTCATTCAGCAGCAAGCCACCGGCAGCTGCGGGTGTCGCGTACGAGAAACCGAGCAACGCGAGCAGAGCGAAGCCCGCCCATTGAAGAGCCATGGGCGGCCATACGCGCGCCGAGAAGGTTGGGGCATGAATGTGACTCCAGCAAATGCCGCGCGGCGGGGAAACAGAGGTTTCCCACAATGGATCGCGGGTCTTGCAGGAATCAAGCAGAAACGGCGGCGCCTGGAGGCCTAGCGGGCTGCGCGAAGCGATTCGATTTCGTTCTTTCTCACCCGAAATGACATCACGCCGGTCTTCAGCGCTTGATGGAAGACGAGTGTGTCGCCGTCCGCGCTGGCGAGCGTGGCGACGACATCCATGCCTGGCGCAACGACCCGAAGCCGGTTCCCGAGATGGTGCTGGGCATCGCCGATCGGAATCTTCGGTGTGTCGAGCAAACCCGTCGAGGGGGTCACGATCGACAGGCTCGGCGTCGAGGGCTCGACATCGTCGGAGTCGAACGCCATGTCTTCGGGTGTCACCGTGGACGCCGGCTGCGAATCGGAAATGTTCGAGAGGTCGTCGCCGATCGAAGCGGGGAGTTCCGCGCCGTCCGCGCCGACCGTGATGCTGCCCGGAGTGGGCGAGAACCGGATCGACACGCCTTCGTCGGCCGCCGATGGGTCGACGTTCATGTCGTTTTGTTGATTCATCGACGCCTGCATCGCCATCCCCATCATTCCGCCGATCGCAGAACCGAT
>JAJDAM010000518.1 GCA_029261905.1 Deltaproteobacteria bacterium | reverse complement strand
CAGCACATGTTTGCCCGCACGCAGCGCTTCGATCGACCAATGCGCGTGCAGACTCGCGGGCAATCCAATGTAGACGGCGTTGATCTCATCGAGGCGAATCAACTCGGCGTAGCTGTCCGTCGACTTCGCGATCCCGTGTTTTTCTGCGAACTTCGCCGCCCGGCCCGCGTCGCGCGCGGCTACCGCAACGACGCTGCAGCGTTCCGTCTTGTTGGCGGGGCCGACCAGTGCAGCCGGCGCGATCCTTGCGGCTCCCAGTGCTCCGAATCGAACAGAATCCACGACCCCCTCCTGTGCTTGGCTGCCCGCCTTCAGCATCGCATGGTCGCACAAGCCGGATCGATCGCATTCTCCGGACGCGGGTTCCGCCCGCGCGGCGACCGGATGCGGTGACTCACCTGATCGACTATTCATGCATTGCGAGCCCGTGGCGTCGCGCGAATCCAAAGGTGGGCCCTCGAACCCGACCCAGAAGGAATCTGCATGCGTTCGCTCTCGAACGGAATCCGCGTTGTGTTGATCGGTGCGGCAGTCTCGTTCCTGCATGTCGGCACTGTCACAGCAGACGACTTGTTCCACCTGTTCGAATTTCGCTCCGACTCAGGGCGCTTCCGAGTCGGGTTTCCCGGCATGGCCCCGGCGAGCCGAAACCTCTCGACCAGCAAGTTCACCTCGACGACCCACACTGTCCTTCACGAGGTGACGATCGAAGAAACCGAGTTTGCGGTCGAACTGCATGACATACCGCAGGTCGCCGCAATGTTCCTGACACACGACTTCATCCTCGACCGCGCCAAAGCCGGAATGCTCGAAGACATCGGTGCGCGCGAACTGGCTTCCGAAGAGGTGTCTCAACAACAGCAACCGGCGCGCCGCGTTCACTACGAGCTTCCCGACCGGGGCCTGAAGGGCGAGGCGCTGCTGGTATTGGCGGAGCGCCGGCTCTATTTGGTGAGCGCCCACCACCCGAGGAAGCTCGAACCGCCGGTGAGCTTCTCGACGTTTCTCGCGAGCTTCGAGTTCTGGCTCGATTGAGTCGCTTGCATGGAGCCGATCGCCTGCAACCGATTGCCCGGAGCCGGCCCGCTGGTCATTCGGTCCCGGGGTCGACTTCGGGGCCGAGACGGCGACGCAAATCCGCCTCCATATTCTCCATCGCGGGGCCCGCGTGGGCCTGCTTCAGCTCCTTCAGCTTCGGGTAGCCGGCAGCGGACTCGGCGTCCCACTCGTCCGCGAACCCGCCCGTGCTGATGTTCTCGACGGCTTCTTGCATCTTCGAGTCGAAGTCGAGCCCGTCGTAGGTCCCGCGACGCGAGAGTTGTCCGTATTGGCTCGCCGGCGAGTGGTACTCGAGCTGCTGTGTGAAGCCCTCTTTCCGCAACAAGCCGAACGTCCTCTCGACTTCGCCCGACAAGAACAGCTCGGTGAGAATCGCCTCGAGTGGGATGCCCTGACCGAGCATGACCTTCGCGAATGACGCGTTCACATGGGTCAACGCCGGAGAAAGGAGTTGCTCGACCGACAGGTCCAGTACCGCCTCCTGGTGCGGTGTCAGCTCGATCGCGCCTTCGCGCAAGCCACCGATACCTTTGGCGACCGCGAGCGTCCGGGCCATCGCATGGCCGGTCGCATCGTTTTGAATCCCAACAGCGGTAATGAAGCCGGCCCCTTCGACATAGCAGCGACGGACTTCGGGGCCGAGCATGCGCGGTGCGACCATCCCGATATCACCCTTGGGTGTATATCGACCGAACGCCAGCGTGTAGCCGCTGGCGACGATGGTCAGCCCGTCTTCAGGCCGCGTCAGACCGAGCAGCGGGATGATGTCGTCCGGAACCAGGATACAGACCACGTCGGAATCTCGAGCATCGCGAACTTCACCGATCGAGAACCCCTCCGCCTTGGCGCGATCTCGTGACTCGTCGGCCCGAGCACAGACGCGCACCTCGAAGCCGGAATCCCGAAGGTTCAGCGCCCACGAGCGCCCCTGGTTGCCATAGCCGACAACCGCGATGGAACGACCGCGCAGTTGATCGAGGTCTCCATCGCGCTCGTAGTAGATCGTCGTCATCTGATCGTGTCCCTTCTGGATCGTCCTGGCTCGAGTTGCTCGAAGCCGTGAAGCCTATGATCGCGCTCGCTCTGAATCGTCCGAACTCGCGACACCCACCGGGCAACTGAGCCCGGTGCCGCCGAGCCCGCAGTATCCGCCTGGATTCTTCGCGAGGTACTGCTGGTGGTAGTCCTCGGCAAAATAGAACGCTTCTGCCGCACTGATCTCGGTCGTGATCGAGCCGTACCCGGCCTCGGCCAGAACCTTCTGGAAGCGTTCGCGCGACGCTTCGGCGGCGCGGGCCTGACCGTCGGAGGAAACGTAGATTCCCGAGCGATACTGCGTCCCCTGGTCGTTGCCCTGTCTCATTCCCTGGGTCGGATCGTGGCTCTCCCAGAAAATTCGAAGCATCTCGGCATAACTCGTCTCGGTGGGATCGAAGACCACACGAACGACTTCGTTGTGCCCGGTTCGACCCGAACAGACCTCTTCGTAGCTCGGGTTGGGCGTAAGCCCAGCCGCGTAGCCGACCGCTGTCGCTCGGACGCCGGGCGCCTCCCAGAACTTGCGCTCGGCCCCCCAAAAACATCCCAGCCCGAAGATCGCGACCTCCAACCCGTCGCTTTCAGGCTGCATCGGGGTACCGAGCACGAAGTGTGTCCCGGCCACCCGCATCTGCTGCTCGCGACCCGGAAGCGACTCTTCTTTCGTGGGCATTCGCGGTTCCCGATTGAAAAGCCCCATCGGACCTCCTCGCAATAATGGACGCGGTGGACAGGATAGCGCGACGGCCTGAGGCGCCAGCGAGTCACGTGATAGAGTTGCCGGTTCGGTCTACCCGAGGCCACTCACTGGAGGTTTTCGATGTCCGAACTGCGAGAGATCACCCAGGGCCTGATGTTTCCCGAAGGCCCGATCGCGATGGACGACGGAAGCGTCATCCTGGTCGAGATTCGCAGAGGGACGCTGACCCGTGTGGATCCCGACGGCGCGCAGCACATCATCGCCGAGACCGGCGGCGGCCCCAACGGCGCGGCCATCGGCCCGGACGGCGCGGTTTACGTGTGCAACAACGGCGGCTTCGAATGGCACGATGTGGGTCCGCTGACGCTGCCAGGCCACCAGCCGGCTGATTACACCGGAGGCAGTATCCAACGTGTCGATCTCGAATCGGGCGCGGTCGAAACCTTGTACACCGAGTGTGATGGCCACCCACTGAAGGGGCCCAACGACATCGTCTTCGACAGCCAGGGCGGCTTCTGGTTTACCGATCACGGCAAGACCCGAGAACGCGACCGCGACACCACGGGCATCTACTACGCGAACATCGACGGAACCTCGATCCGCGAAGTGATCTTTCCGACGGATGCCCCGAATGGGATCGGTTTGTCACCGGACGAGTCGCGGCTGTACGCAGCCGAGACCCACACGGGCCGGGTGTTCGCGTGGAACCTGGCCGCACCCGGACGGATCGACCCGAATCCGATGTCCGCCAACGGAGGCACGCTCCTGGCCGGCCTACCGGGCTTCCAGTTGCTCGACTCGCTTGCCATCGACGCCGAGGGAAATGTCTGCGTCGCCACCCTCGCCAACGGTGGCATCACGGTGATCTCGCCCGACGGCCAGTCGATCGAACACATCCCGATGCCGGACCCGCTGACGACCAACATCTGCTTCGGCGGCCCCGACCTGCGGACCGCATTCATCACATTGTCCGCCACCGGCCGCCTCGTCGCGACCGAGTGGGCGACGCCCGGGTTGAAGTTGGCGTTCGGCGGCTAGGTTTTTCGTGCGAACCCGCTCAGCCCGGGTTCTTCGCGATGTTCGGCAGATCATCAGCAATGTGTGCCCATGGTTGGGCGCTTTCCGTCCAGATGTTCATCGACGGCGACAGCCAGCTCGGGTCGTCGAGGCTTCCCGCCTTGAGGACCAACAGGTCCGGGCTCGAGCCCAACACGCTGAATAGCGGCGAACCGCAATCGCCGCAGAATTGCCGGGTGACATCGTCGCCGGCGTCGGACTTCTTCGCATACGAGCGAACGGCGCCCTGTGTCACCGCCACGGCTGCTTTCGTCACCATCACGACTGTCGATGACGGCCCGCCCGAGGCGTGTTGGCAATCGCGACAATGGCAGTAAACGGTGGCGAACGGCTCGGCGGTGCATTCGTAACGCACTGCGCCGCACAGACAACCTCCGGAAAAAGGTGCAGGCATGATGGCTCTCCTGTTGATTGCGGGGTGAGTTGAAATGGACCGGATCGGCTTGGACGGGCAAGGTCGACGATTGGAGACTAGCGGCTCGACGCGCACGCGGAATCGGGCACTTGCCTCGGCTAAGATCGGCAGCTGGTGTTGGCAGCCAAGCCAAGGAATTCGAACGCCCCAACTCGCGCCGACGCCGTTGGCGCCTCACCGCTCCACCACTTCACCACTTCACCAAGACGGAGGTCGGTCGCGTGTCCTATCAGGAGATCATCTACGAAACAGACGGAGACGTCGGGATCATCCGGCTCAACCGCCCCCAAGCGCGCAATGCACTCACGTACCTGACCTATCGCGAACTCGAAGACGCGGTCCGCACCACGAACGCACGCTGCCTGGTGATCACCGGCGAAGATCCCGCGTTCTGTTCGGGCGACGACGTCAAGCAGATCATGGCCAGTGAAGCCGGGCCACCGGTCGAATCGCTGGAGCGCACCCCCCGCCTCACTCCCGCCGCGGATGCATTGTTGTCGACGAATGTACCCGTGATCGCCGCGGTCAATGGCGCAGCGGTTGGTTGGGGGATGGAACTCGCGTTGATGGCCGATATTCGAGTCGCATCGGAGCGCGCGCGATTCGGCGAGCTGTTCGTGCTGCGCGGCCTGGTTTGCGACGTGCCCGGCCTCGGTCGGCTGGCACAATTGGTCGGACGCGAGAAGGCGACCGAAATGCTGTTGACCGGCGATCTCGTCGATGCGGCCGAAGCCCAGCGTATTGGACTGGTATCGCGAGTGGCTCCTCACGACGAGTTGATGGACACCGCGCTCGGGCTGGCGCGCCGGATCGCCGCGAATCCACCTCTCGCGGTAGCACGAATCAAACAAGGCCTACGCGAGGCGCTCGATCCGGATTGGAACGCGCTCGGTGAGTGGGTCTCTCGATCACTGGGGGCATTGTTCCAGACCGAAGACCACAAAGAGGGCGTCCGATCGTTCCTGGAAAAGCGCCCGGCGCGCTATGTGGGCCGATAGGCGAATCGGTAGTACGATCGAAGGCACGATGGCAACACAGGAACACTTCGCCCAGATTCTTCGGCGTGTCTGCGCCGAGCGAGGCTGGGAAATCACGCCCAACGGAGTTCGCGTTCGATTTGCGAACGGCCGCCAGCAGATCGTGGAGTTGGGGTTCTTCGAATTTCAACGAGAAGAACTGGTTCGGCTACACACAACGATCGGCAGAGTCGACGCTCTCGAACCCGTTCGTCTCACGGTTGCACTGCGCATGAACGCGCAGCTCGCGCACGGAGCACTGGCCATCATCGACGACGATCTGGTGATGACCGACACGCTGATGATGGACGACGCGGATTTCAGAGAAATCGAGGCTTCGGTCCACTTCCTCGCCGAAACTGCGGACGAGTACGAAGGAAGGCTGTTCGACACGGACCAGTACTGACGTCGATCGCTCGCGCCGTCATCCGGGGTCCGGACGCGGAGTCGAGCTAGAAGCGATACGCCACGTTGAGTCCGACCGAGGCCATGTCGGCATCCAACTTGCCTATCGGCAGGACGTAGGTTCCCTCGAGATTCAGCACCCAGTGCTCGTCGACGTAGAAGTCGACACCCGCACCAAAGCGCGGCGCGAAGAGGTAGTCGATATCCCACGGCTT
>JAJDAM010000517.1 GCA_029261905.1 Deltaproteobacteria bacterium | reverse complement strand
GTTTCCGACGTGGAAGGCTGATCGGCTTTTGTGACACGTCCGCGTATTCGAACTGGCTCAACAGATGCGAGATGACGTTCAACCGAGCGCGTTTCTTGACATCTCCGTCGACGACGAACCACGGCGCCTGTTGAATATCGGTTCGGGCGAACATTTCGTCCTTGGCCTTGGAATATTCGACCCATCTGGAACGCGACTCCAGGTCCATCGGGCTGAGTTTCCAACCTTTGGTGGGGTGATTGATGCGTGCCTGGAAACGTTCTTCCTGCACTTCGTCGCTCACGGAAAACCAGTACTTGATCAAATGAATCCCGGAGCGGACCAGCATGCGTTCGAATTCCGGGCAGCTTCGCAAGAATTCTTCGTACTCGTCTTTCGTGCAGAAGCCCATCACCCGCTCGACGCCGGCGCGGTTGTACCAACTCCGATCGAACAACGCGATTTCACCCGCGGCAGGCAAATGCTCCGCGTAGCGCTGGAAATACCACTGTGTCCGTTCGCGCTCCGTTGGCGCCGGGAGTGCGACCACTCGGCACACACGAGGATTCAAGCACTGTGTGATTCGCTTGATGCAGCCTCCCTTTCCCGCCGCGTCGCGACCCTCGAATACGACGACGACCTTGAGTCCCTCGTGTCGGACCCACGCCTGCAATTTGACCAGCTCGATCTGCAGTTTGGCGAGTTCGGAATGGTACTTCTTACTCTTCAACTTCCTCTTCTTCGAGGTTTCCTTGGGTTTCGGCGGCGCCGGCTTCGAGCGACCACTGGCTTTGTGCTTGGTGTTTTTCGATGTCACGGGAGTTCTCCGCGCGTCGTCCTGGATTCGGGAGGAATCCGACGAAACCTCTGTTCAACTGTGGAATCGGCCGAGTTTCTTTCGCTCCCGATCCATCCTTGCGATCTCCTGGTCGCCCGAGAGGATGACCTTCGAGTTGGGACGCATATCGAGGCTTCGGGTTCGCCCCCGGTAGGGGATCCGCCGGAGGATCACTTTCATGGTTTCCAACCGGGCCTTCTGCTTGTCGTCGGATCGGATCACATACCAGGGATTTTTCTTCGTGTGGGTCTTCTTCAGCAGGCGATACTTCATCTCTGTGAACTCATCCCACAGCTCTTGCGCTTGAAGATCGACCTCGCTGAGTTTCCACTGACGCAATGGATCGTTGAGTCTGCGGTTGAAACGCATCTCCTGTTCTTTCTTCGACACGGAGAAATACAGCTTGATGAGAGTGGTTTTCTTGTCGCTGACGAAGCTGTCCTCGTACTCGTTCACCCGTCGGAGGAACTCCCGGTATTGGCGGGGCGTGCAGAAATTCATCACCGGCTCGACCATGGCCCGGTTGTACCAACTGCGATCGAAGAGCACGATCTCGCCAGCGTGGGGAAATTGTTCGATGTAGCGCTTCATGTGGAGTTCAGTGCGTTGTTGGTCGTTGGGCTTGCCGAGCGCCACTGCCCGGTAGTGTTTTTCATTCATATAACGGGTTACGCGTCGGATGGTCCCGCCCTTCCCGGACGCATCGCGGCCGTCGAACAGGACGATCGCCTTTCGACCGGTCTTCTCGAGGTGGGCCTGCATCTTGATCAGTTCGGCCTGGTAGGGCTTCAGTGCCTCGGCTTCGAAATGATCTCTCAGCGCCGCATCGATGATCTTGCGGCCTTCTTTCTTTTTCAGATTGCCTAGCAGGGAAGTGAGGTGTTCCTCGGTGTAAAGAGGTTCCTCATCAATTTTGTGCTTCCCGATGATCTTTCGGATTCCCACTCGCCCGCCTGGTTGCAATTTCGAATCGGTGGTTGCCATGCTTTTCGAATCGTGATCACTCCGGATGGACACGAAACCTCCTCTAACTGAAAACCCTCGCACCGACGAACGAACCGCGACCCGGACAGGTTATTGCGCATTGGCGTTTATAGCTGTCGGCTGGCCGACAGCAAGTACCCGTATTCCCTGGTATTTCATCGGGTGCCCCCAGCGGTTCGGAGTTTGCTAGGGCGAAGGAGCGGCATGATGAACGTCAAAGTCCATGAATTGATGGCAGAGTCTGTCGTCACGACCGAGCCCCACGCGAGCGTCGAGCACGTTCGCAAGATCCTGGCGAAAAACAAGATCGGTGCGATTCCCGTGGTCGATTCCATCGGGCACCCCGTGGGAATCGTCTCGGCCACGGACTTGGCGGCCGACCTGCCACTGGGGTCTCCGATCAAGACGGTGATGACAGAGAAGGTCTACAGCGTGCCGCAGTACGACGATGTCAGCATCGCGGCCCGTGTGATGCGAAACCACAAGATCCATCGGGTCGTCGTGACCCACGAGCAACGAGTGGTCGGGATGTTGAGTGCCTTCGACTTGCTCGAACTCATCGAGGGGCACCGATTCGTCGCGAAGAACGCACCCACGCGTTCGAAGCACGCCGGATCGGGCCGCCGATAATCGCGCTCACGACAGCGACCTAGGCGTCGTCCCCAGTCGCCTCGAGTTCCTCTCTCAGCTTCTTCCCTTTCTTGCGCTGAGCCTCGAGCACCTCGAGCTTCTGGAGGAGTTCCTGGCGTCGCGACTTCTTGTCTTCCCCGTCCAGCTTCTCGCGCAGCGAGGCCTCCTTCTTTTCGAGCTTGATCAATATCTTGTCGAGAGAGTCGACCTTCTTCGCCTGGGCGCGTCGGTCGGCGCTCAGGAACGCGCGCATTTTTCGTATTAGTTTCTTCGTCTTCATCCGGTTTCTCCGCGATCGGCGATGGCACCGATCTCATCTTCGTCCAGCTCGAGGCTTTGCTGGGCGTCTCGCAATCCGAGGTCGTGCACGGCGAACACGACCTGTCCAAGCTCGATCAACCTCATGCAGATCTGGTACGTGTACCGATAGTCCTTGATCAGGGAGGCCGCCGCCGTAGCAGGAATCTGCTGCCCCCGTACCAACTCATCCAGTTTTCGGTCGGCCTGAGTGTCGTCACGTTCGACTGACACCTTGGTGTCGTTTAGCGAGAGGATCGCCAGGCGGTCTTCCCCGGATCGTCGGACCGCATCGATATCCCTCAAGACGCGGCCGATTCGCTGCTGAATTCCCTCGTAGGCAGTCCGAATTGCCGGGTTCTGCGATTGGATCAGCACCTTCATGTTCTTCTGCAGGTGAGCAACTCCCTTGACGGCCTCCAACAGGCCGCGACCCGCCATGCGAATTGCGAGCAGCTCGTCGGCGTTCTCTGGCTCCATCCTCACACGGGCCCGGCTGATGAACTCGAGGATCGATCCGTAGATCGACTTGATGCTGTGTTCGTACTGCTCCTGAATCCCCTCTTCGAACGGACCCCCATCGGGACCATCGATCTGCTCGAGCGGCTCTTCGCTGAAGACGTCATGCTGCCTCATGCCCAGCCCGTGTACGATGAGTTCGAGCGCCTTGTCGTAGATCCGAACGGTTTCCTTCCGCACGGCTTCGATGGCTGCGTCGGCCACATCGATGGACGCTTCGTTCAAGTACTTGGGTTGCTCGAATACTGGAACGGGATCCGGCATCCAGCGTTCTAGAGCCCGCACCAACGCTGCGATGAATGGCACCATGATTGCGATCCCCATCGTGTTGAACACGCTGTGAAAGATCGCGAGCTTCAGCGTGTAGTTCGCGGCAGCGATTCCAAGCAGGCCGCTCAGCCAGCCGACCAGGACGATGATCTGGTTGATCCCAGCGATGGCGACGAGCCCTGTCACGAGATTGAAGAGCAGATGAGCACCGGCGAGTCGCCTTCCCTGGATGTTCGCACTCAAGGATCCCAGGATGGCTGTAATCGTCGTGCCCACATTGGATCCGATGGCGACCGCCAGCGCGTTGTCGTAGCTGATCTGCGACGCCGCCAGCGCCGTGATCACCAACACGAGAGTGGCATGACTCGACTGCATGATGACGGTCGCAAGGATTCCGATCGCCACGTACAAAAACAGACCCGGATACCCCGCGACTGCGTAGCTCGCCAGATCGATTCCGTCCTTGAACGCCTCGAACCCCTCCTTCATGTAGTGAATTCCGAGGAACAGGAACCCGACCCCGGCGAGCACGTAGCCGAGGCCGTGGAGCACCTTGGACCGCTGGAAGATGAGGATCACGCCGAACGCGAGGATCGGCATGGCGTAGATCGAGAGCTTCACCTTGAGGCCGAACCCCGCCAGTAGCCAGGCTCCGGTGGTGGTACCGAGGTTGGCGCCGAATATGATCCCGATCCCGCCCGCGAGGCTGATGAGCTCGGCGCTGAGAAAGGAAATGGTGATCACGGAGACCAGCGAACTCGATTGCATGATCGTGGTCGAGATTGCGCCGAAGGCCAGGCTCTTCCAGAGACGATCGGTGGTGCTCTTGAGGACCCTTTCGAGCGACCCGCCGGTAAAGGCCTGAAAGCCCTGCTCCATCGTGAGCATGCCGAACAAGAAGATCGCCACTCCCGCGGCGATCTCCTTGAAATCGGGGCTGATCCAGAAGCCATAGGCCAGGACCAGCAAGATCGTCGGTAGGAGAATTCTGCGTATCATCGTCGGATCGGGGCTGTGCCTGATCGTGAAGATTGGCCTTGAATTTCAGGCAATCGAAGGCCTCAACGTAGCAATGGCGCTGACCAAAGAGTGTCGGCCAGCCGACAGCCAGCGACGTATGGCAGCGCGATTGGTCGAACAAATCGAAGGGAGCCTGCGCGGCGAATGCTGCGCAGGCTCCGATTTGTTCTGTGTTGATTCGGGATGTGGCGCTGATCAGGCCCCCTGCTTCGGTGACGGCCGATCCAGCATCAGGCAGCCGTGCACATCGCCGGGGACCACATGGCTCGAAGTGGCCTCCGCTTCGAAGAGCGGT
>JAJDAM010000516.1 GCA_029261905.1 Deltaproteobacteria bacterium | reverse complement strand
CGCAGCGGTGTCACATTCGCCCGCGGCTCGCGCAGGATCACATTGTCTGGAGAACGCCGCACCCGTTTGTCGTCGAGTCCAGTTGCAATGACCGTGACGCGCATGGTGCCTGGCTCCATTTCGTCGTCGATCACCGCACCGAAGATGATGTTGGCATCTTCGTGTGCCGCTTCCTGAATCAGCGTGGAAGCCTCGTTGACCTCGAACAGTGACAGGTCTTCTCCGCCGGTGATGTTGATCAACACGCCGTGGGCGCCATCGATCGACAGATCCTCCAGCAACGGGCTCGAGATTGCTGCTCGCGCCGCCTCTGTCGCACGTTCTTCGCCAGACGCGGTGCCGGTTCCCATCAGAGCCGCACCCATTTCGTTCATGATCGTTCGCACGTCGGCAAAGTCGAGGTTGATCAAACCGTGGATCGTGATCAGATCCGAAATGCCCCGAACCGCATTGAAGAGCACCTCGTCGGCGAGACGGAACGCGTCACGCATCGAAGTGTTCTTCCCCGCCAGCGCCAGAAGGCGTTGGTTGGGAATGGTGATCACGGTATCCACAACACGGTGTAGTTCGTCCAGTCCTTCTTCCGCGTGCGTCATTCGCATGCGGCCTTCGAACATGAAAGGCTTGGTGACGACGGCTACCGTCAGTGCCCCGAGTTCTCGTGCCACTTCTGCGATGACCGGTGCGGCACCGGTTCCCGTCCCACCGCCGAGACCCGCCGTTACGAACACCATGTCGGTGTCGTCGAGCAACTCGGCAATCCGCTCTCGGACTTCTGTCGCTGACACATGACCTTTCGTCGGGTCAGCGCCGCAACCCAGCCCACGAGTCGCTTCGTTGCCGAGCTGTAGCTTCATCGGCGCCAGGTTGTGTTGAAG
Organism: Deltaproteobacteria bacterium; assembly: GCA_029261905.1. Taxonomy (GTDB): domain Bacteria; phylum Myxococcota_A; class UBA9160; order UBA9160; family SMWR01; genus JAJDAM01. The sequence continues at coordinate 14,942 of JAJDAM010000516.1, read as the reverse complement.
TGCCTGCGAGTCGGTATTGGCGGCCATGAACTGGACACCCGCGAGACCGGAATCGATCATGGTGTTGACAGCGTTGCCGCCTCCACCGCCGACCCCGATGACCTTGATCGAAGCGCGACCGCGAGGCCCCCCTTCGAACTCCAGCAGTGCTCGCTCGTCGGACGAGCGAATCAGTGTGTCGGTTTCCACCGGGTCCGTTGCACCCGAATCGGAACCTTGGCTCGTATTGGATTGATTTTGCTTCCGTTTCGTCATGGATCTCGCCCCCCGCGCGATCTCGAGAATTCGCAAAATGTAACATTAATCTGAAGTTTTTGTGCAACCCCGCTCGAGTTGGGCCGCACGAGATCCGGCATTCCCCGCGGGGGAATGCCGGATCTCTATTCGCTGTCGGTGTAGAACCACTCGCGCATTCGTTGTCTCACTCTTCCGAAGATCGACTCGTCCCGAATTCGGAAACGGGACTGCGGTCGACCCAGATCATCCCCCGCACCGATCAACGCGAGACCGACACCGGTGGAGTACATCGGGCCCCGAACGACGTCCTGCAGACCGCCGACGTGGGTCGGGATGCCTTGGCGGACCGGCGCCTCGAAGACTTCCTCGGCCAACTCGCCGATGCCTTCGAGCGACGAGGCTCCACCGGTCAGCACGATGCCCGATGGATACCGTCCCTCCAGGCCCTCTTTCGCCAGTTCCTGCCGCGCGAGACTCAGGATCTCGTCGACGCGAGGTTCGATGATCTCGCACAGCATCTTGCGAGACATCTGTCGCGGCCGGCGACCTCCCACGCTCGGGACGCTCAAGATGTCGTCGCCAGCGAGGAAACGTGAGGCCGCTACACCGAACTTCTTCTTGATTCGTTCGGCCTCGTCGAAGGGAGTGCGAAGCCCGACCGCGATGTCGTTGGAGATGTGAAAACCTCCGACTCCCAACACCGAGGTGTGCTGGATCGAGCCATTTTCGAATACGGCGATGTCGGTCGTGCCGCCTCCGATGTCGATCAGGCACACCCCGAGATCCCGCTCATCTTCGGCCAGGCAGGCCTCAGCCGACGCGAGCGGCTCGAGCACGATGTCCATCACATTGAGTCCCGCCTTGTTCGCACACTTCACGATGTTCTGTGCGCTCGTGACGGCTGCCGTGACGATATGGATCTTGGCTTCCAACCGGACACCACTCATGCCGAGCGGTTCCCGAATTCCGTCCTGGTCATCGATGATGAACTCCTGGGCGATCACGTGGATCACCTCGCGGTCCATCGGGATCGCAACCGCCTTGGCGGCATCGATTACCCTCCGAACGTCGCCATCACTGACTTCACGGTCCTTGACTGCAACCACACCGTGCGAATTGAAGCCATCGATGTGACCACCCGCGATGCCGGCGTAGACCGACGTGATCTCGTAGTCGGCCATCAACTCCGCTTCTTCGACCGCCAGTTTGATCGAATTCACGGTGGCGTCGATGTCGACCACCACCCCCTTCCGCAGGCCGCGCGATGGATGAGTCCCGATCCCGACGACATCGACGCCGTTTTCGGTCCGCTGTGCGACGATTACACAGATCTTGGTCGTTCCGATGTCCAACCCAACGATCAGTTCTTCTCTCTTGGACATTGTTCCCCCTGATTTCTGCGAGAGCGCGTTAGCGACTCCCGCGCGACGTGCAACTGCCACGTCGGCTCGGACCGCCGGTCACCCGGTCGGCCTCGGCTTGGGCAATGCCGCACTTCCGCGCGTCGTTGCCGCTTGAGCCGTCCCTTTCGAGGACGACTTCGTTCGCAGAACAGCTTGTTCGGCAAAGCGAAGATCAATGGTCTCTGTTTCCTCCAGCTCTTTCGGGCTGGCGTTGACGAGTTGTGCGAGTGCCGCGAGTCGTTCGTCGAGGCTGTCGCGCCCGAGCACCACGAGCGGCGAAAGGCCCGGGAGCCGAACGACCCATCCTTCGCTGGTGGTTCCGTCGTCGACCATCACCTCGGACGGAATCGGCAGGTCGAAGGCGGCAAATCGGTTCGTGAGTTCGATCGCATTCGCGAGCGCCTTGCTGCGTTCGGGGGCCAAAGGGGGCCCGTCGGGCGCCCGAGTCCCGCTCCGTAGCTTCGGCAGCATTTCGATGTCTGATTCGCTTGCCGGAGCGAAGGGAACCCCCGTCGCCGATACGACGCGCCATGCGAGGAGGTCGGACGTGGTGACTTCGGCGGCCGCGACGACGGCTCGTGCTTCGCGCTCAGTAATCCGAATCAACAGGCGGCTGGCCGGAAGCCGGACCACGGCTGCGTCAGATATCCAAGGGTGTGTCAAAAGATCGGCTTCGACTTCGCTCGGATCGATTTCATCGATCAATGCTCCCTTCGGGAGGGCCGACGCGCTCCCGACCTCCGCCAGAGACAAACGCGAAGCTCCGCTGACGGAGATTGCTTCCAGGCGGATGGGCTCGCCGCGCATCCACGAACGGGCCGCCGCGACGAGAGGGCTTCCGAACAAGACGCCAGCGATCAGCGATGCGACGATCGCAATCGGTGCGACCATCGAGAGGTTCGGGACGGGGATCGGCGGTTTTCCGCCGCGCACCTTCTCGAGGTGGGCGCGTGCACGCACGCTTCGACCCTGTGCGGCACGTTCTCGCCGCGAAGACGGTTGCGCGCTGTGGCGGCTCCTGGAACCGACGTACGGGCGCTTCTCACTCATGTTCCACCTCCCAGTGTCCGCACTTCGGGAACCAGCACAGTGCCGTCGTATTGCCGGACTGCGTCGCGGGCTTCCTGGATCAGGCCCAGAATGTCTGCCGCGCTGGCGCCCCCGATGTTGGCGATGAAGTTGGCGTGTACGCGCGAGATCTCTGCGCCGCCGCGTCGATGTCCCTTCAGGCCGGCTGCCTCGATCAGACGCCCCGCGAAGTCGCCCGGAGGGTTCTTGAACACCGAACCACAGGACGGAACGTTCAACGGTTGGGTGACTGAGCGCCGCGCAAGCAGTCGGTCGACTTCGGCCCGCACTTTGGTGCGCTCGGAAAGCGACACTTCGAATCGAGCAGAGACGATCACGGCGCCCGGCGCGAGCCCACGGAGCGCACGGTATTCGAACAGCAGCTGCTCGCGGTCGATGAATTTCACCTCGTCTCCGGTCGGACTGATGACCTCGATTTCACGCACGACGTCCTGCACCTCCCGGCCAGGAACTCCGGCGTTCATCGCGATCCATCCACCCACGGTGCCGGGTATCCCGCAGGCGAACTCCAGTCCGGTCAGGCCGTGCTCGACACAGAAGCGGGTGATCTGGCTGTGAGAAACGCCGGCCTCCGCACGCAAGCTCCCATCCGGAAGTTTCTCCAGGAGCCGTAGCTTTCCGAGCTGGAGCACCACGCCGTCGAGCGGTTCATCGAGCGCCAACAGGTTGAAGCCAGCACCGATGACGTAGTGTGCAATCTCGTACCGTGAACACAATGCAAGTGTTCGAACGATCTGGTCACGCGATGTCGGCATCGCAAACGCATCGATCGGTCCGCCGACGCGAAGTGAGGTGCAGCGCGCGAGCGGGTACTCGAACTGAACCTGTTCGCCCAGGATTTCTTCGAGGCCCTCGTGTACGGCTCGGGGAATCACGACTTGCGTTCCTCGAGTTCGGCAACGAGCCGACTCCCCAAACCGGAGATGGTGCCCGCGCCCAACGTCAATACCATGTCACCCGTCGTGGCTTCCGCTACCAACATCTCGAGCACACCATCGAGGTCGGCAGCGAAATGTGCTTCGCGGTGTCCGTGCGCGCGGATCGCTTCCACGAGCAGGGAGGATTCGATACCGGGGATCTTCGGCTCTCCGGCTGAATAGATATCCGACACGATCAAGATGTCTGCGTCGTTGAAGGCGGTCACGAAATCATCGTAGAGGTCGCGTGTCCGGGTATATCGATGCGGTTGGAAAGCGACGATCAACCGGCCCGGATGCAGCGCGCGCGCGGCCGCGAGGGTGGCGGAAATTTCGGCGGGGTGATGGCCATAGTCGTCGATGACGGTGACGCCGGCGATCTTTCCCTTTGATTCGAACCGGCGCTCGATCCCCAGGAAGCTGTCGAGGGCGTCGACGGTCTTGTCGAACGGAATCTCGAGCTCGCGAGCGACCGCGATCGTAGCCAGGCTGTTCAATACATTGTGCCGTCCGGGAAGACGGATGCGGACCTCTCCGATTTCTCTGCTTCGTTCGCGGACCGAGAAGCGCATGCCGACGCCGTCGACCTCGAGGTCATGGGCAACGAGATCGGCTTGCGAGGAAAACCCGTAGGTCACCGTTCGCCGAGTCATTTCCGGCAGGATGGCCTGTACGCCGGGGTGATCGAGACAAAGCACTCCCAACCCCCAGAACGGAATGCGGTTGGCGAAGGACACGAACGCTTCTTTCAACGCATCGAACGAGCCGTAGTGATCGAGATGCTCCGGGTCGATGTTCGTGATGATGGCGATCACGGGAGCCAGTCGGAGAAACGAGCCGTCGCTCTCGTCCGCCTCTGCGACGAGCAGGCTTCCGGCACCCAGACGCGAACCCGTTGGCGCGCTTTCCGGCGCCAGCACCCGCCCGCCGATGATGGCCGTGGGATCCAGACCCGCCGAGTCGAGTACATGGGCGATCAACGAAGTCGTCGTGGTCTTGCCGTGGCTGCCCGCCACCGCGATGCCATCTTTGAGCCGCATCACCTCGGCGAGCATCTCGGCGCGAGGAATGACCGAGATCTTCCGTTGTTCCGCTTCCTGGAGTTCGGGGTTCGTGCGTCGAATCGCCGAGGAGTACACGACGACATCGGCATCTCCGACGTGTGTTGCGTCGTGGCCGATCGACACGGTGACGCCGAGGGAGCGCAGCCTTTCGCCGGTGGGACCGATCTGCAGGTCGGACCCGGTGACGTGATACCCCTGATTGTGCAGGAGCTCGGCCAGGCCACACATCCCGATGCCGCCGATGCCGACGAAGTGAACGCGCTGAATTCGTCTGAACACGTCTATTCCCCCAACCGCGCGGCGCAGTCCTCGAGGATCCGCGGGGCGGCATCTCGACGAGCTTGTTTGAACGCGTTCTGGCTCATCGCCGCGAGCTTTTGCGGTGATTCGAAAAGTTCGCTGAGGGTTGCAACCACGCGTGCACCAGGCAGCGGCTGCTCGTCGAGAATGACGCCGGCGCCTGCCTCGGTGAAGTCGCCGGCATTCGCGGCCTGGTGATTGTCGGCCGCAAACGGATACGGGACCAGAATCGCAGGCATGCCGGCCAGCGCGAGTTCCGCGATCGTGATCGCGCCGGCGCGACACAGTACGAGGTCTGCCCAGCGATAGCGTCCCGGCATGTCCGATTCGAAGTCGACTACTTCGGCGTTGATCCCGGCGTCTCGGTAGGCCGCTTCGGTTCGCTCACGATCCGCGAGTCCGGATTGATGCACGATCTCGATTTCTAACGCGGCCTCTCGTATCAGTGGAGCGGCATCGATCATGGCCTCGTTGATCTGGCGCGCGCCCTGACTTCCACCGGTAATGAACAGGCGGAAAGGCGGCTCTGCAGCGCGACGGGTATCGTGTGCTCCAAACGCGTCGACGATGCTCTTGCGCAGCGGGATTCCGACCCGCTGCACCCGGTCGATACCCGCGCTTTGGAAGGCTTGTTTGGCTCGGTCGAAGTTCACGTAGATCTGTGCCGCGCGCCGCGCCGCAGCTCGGTTGGCTCGACCGGGAATCGCGTTGGGCTCGACGAGCGCGATCGGAATCCGACGGAAAACCGCAGCGATGACGGCCGGCACCGAGGCGTAGCCCCCCACCGAGATCACGCAGTCGGTCCCGAACGATCCCAGCGCACGCCACGCGAGCCAACAGGCCTTGGCCATGCCGGGGACGGCGCGAATCCGAGCAAAGAGGCTCGTTCCGTAAACGGGATTCGCTGACAGGGCGAGGAGTTCGAATCCGGCTTCCGGTACGAGCCGCGTTTCCATGCCCCGCTGCGCGCCGAGCAGGAGAACTTCGTCGCCTCGTTCGCGGGCCTGCTCGGCCAAGGCGATTGCCGGCGTGACGTGGCCGCCAGAACCTCCACCAGCAATGACCCAGTGAATTCCAGCTCGCGATCGATTCACGAGATTCTCCCACGTCGCTCGGCACCGGAGACCCGCACCACGTGCGGAGCCGCTTCACACGCGCTGATGCGCAGCAACAGTCCCACGGTGATCGCGCACATCACCATCGAGTTCGCACCGAAGGAGACGAAAGGCAGCGTGAAGCCAGTCGTGGGGAGTAGGCCCATCACGACAGCGGCATTGATTGCGGCCGGCAACCCGACGAGAGCCGTCATGCCGAACGCCATCTGTGCGGCGAAGGAATCTCGGGCGCGCATCGCGATGCGCGTTCCGGCGACGATGATCGACGCGAACGCGCCCAGAACCACCAGCACCCCGAGGAGCCCCGCCTCTTCGGCGATACCCGATAGGAGGAAGTCTGTGTGCGCCTCCGGCAGGTAGTAGAGCTTTTGCCGTCCGTCTCCCAGCGGCACGCCGAAGTTTCCGCCGCGGCCGTATGCCACGAACGACTGAACGAGTTGGAAACCCTCGCGGTTCGCAGTCGCCCAGGGATCGAGGAAGCCGGTCCAGCGCGCGTACGCGTAGGGTCGCATCGCGATATAGCCGGCCGTGCCGATCAAGCCGATCAGAATGCACAGGCCCAGATGACGAATCGGGGCACCGGAAACGAAGAGTTGAATGCCGACGACCGCGCAGATTACCAGCGAGCTACCGAAGTCAGGCTGCCCGAGCAGTAGTGCCACGGGTGGAAGTGTGACCGCAGCCGTACCGATCAGCGGACGCAGCCGGGCACGTTTGCTGCCGCCCTCGGAGAAAAACGCAGCGGCTGCCAGTACGGTCGCGAACTTCGCGATCTCGGCGGGTTGGAATCGTATCGAGTGCCAACCGATCCAACGGCGCGCCCCATTGACTTCGATGCCGAGCATCAGCGTGATGGCCAATGCGAACACGCTCGCACACCAGAGCGGGACAGCGATCTTTCGCCAGAGTGCCAGAGGCACGCGTGTGACCGTGATCAGCAGCACCGCGCTGGCGAGGATCGCGACGAGGTGGCGCGAGAATTGAGGCGGTAGCCCAGCGGCGGCACGGGGAGCCGTGATGCTGTAGACCGCGACGAGTCCGATGGCTGCGAGCAGGGACACGGCGGTGAGCACGGCACCATCCGCTGCGGCCAGCCGGAATGCGGGCAGTTCCGAGTCGCGTCGATTCGATTGCGGTGAGTAGCGTCGCAGCGGGCGGACACTCACGTCGCACCTCCGCGCGCTTGCAACGCAACCACTGCGGCTTTGAAGCGGTCTCCACGTTCCTCGAAGTTGCGAAACTGGTCGTGGCTCGCGCAGGCCGGTGACAACAACACGACATCACCTTCGCGTGCGAGTTTCGCTGCCTGCGCGACGGCGTCTTCGATGGATTTCGCGGTCGCGACCTCGACGCGTCCGGCCAGTGCTGCCTGGAGCTTCTCGGTTGCTTCTCCGATCAGCACCGCCACGCGAACGTGGCCAACTGCAGTGTCTACCAGTTCGGCGAAACCGAGCCCCTTGTCGCGTCCGCCCGCGATCCAGATCAGTTTTGCAGCGAATCCGGCGACCGATCGCAGCGCGGCGCCCGGATTGGTCGCCTTGGAATCGTCGACGTAGCGAACGCCGTCGATCTCGGCGACGAATTCACACCTGTGGGAGAGGCCCGTGAATGTCGCGAGCGCCGAGGAGGCGGCAACCGGGTCTACACCCGCCGCTGCAACTGCCGCGAACGCTGCGATCACATTTTCCTGGTTGTGACGTCCGCTCAGCCGCATGCCATCGAGCGAAATCCGCACCGGAGCCTGGGGGGGGTCGCAAAGGACGACTGCGCCGCTATCGAGGAACGCGCCGCGGGTCACGGCGCCCGACGAGCGAAACCCGAAGACGCGACCCCGTGTCGTGGTGGTCCGATCCGCAACGATCGGATCGTCGAGGTTGAACACCGCGCAGTCGGTTTCGCGCTGGTTGACGAAAAGCGCCTCTTTGGCCTTCACGTATGCATCGAAGCTGCCGTGGCGGTCGAGGTGATCGGGCGAGATGTTCAACAGGACGCCGACATCGGGACGGAATGATTCGGTGGTCTCGAGCTGAAAACTCGACACCTCGAGCACTGCGAAGTCGAGCGGTTCACCGACCAACTCCAACGCAGGCTCGCCGAGGTTCCCAACGGCACGCGCCCGTACACCCGCGGCGCGGAGCATGGCCTCGATCAATGACACAGTCGTCGATTTCCCGTTGGTTCCCGTCACGGCGATGATGGGTGCGGCGATTGCGCGGTAGGCGAGTTCGATGTCCCCCCAGACGCGATTCGAGCGATCGCGGTAGCGCTGAGGCGGAATTCCCGGGCTCGGGACGACCAGATCGAAATTGCGCAAGTCCGGAAACGGGACACCCAGGGACCGGTCGACCCGCGAGTCGAGCGAAGCCAGTTCGTCGATCGCATCTGCGCCACGCTCATCGAACGCGCACACGTGCGCGCCGCGCGCGGCGAGAAAATTCGCCGCGGAACGACCTGAAACGCCCAATCCAAGTACCGCGATGTTCCAGTCTTCGATTTCTTGCATTCGAATCTCTTCGAGATTCTCCCTAGGAGTAGTCGACTAACGAAGCTTCAGCGTCGACAGCGCCACCAGCCCGAGAATCGCCGAGACGATCCAGAACCGGACGACGATCTTCTGCTCGGCCCAGCCGAGTTGTTCGTAGTGGTGGTGAATCGGTGCCATCAAAAAGACGCGCTTGCCGGTGTACCTGAAATAAACCACCTGAATGATCACACTCACGGTTTCCGCTACGAAGATTCCACCGACGATCGGGAGCAGGAACTCCTGCCGAATCATCACCGCGATGGTTCCCAGCGCACCACCCAGCGCGAGTGACCCGACGTCGCCCATGAACATCTGGGCGGGCGATGCGTTGAACCAGAGGAATCCCAGCCCCCCGCCGATCAGAGCGCCACAGAAGATCGCCAGATGCCCGGCTCCCGACACGTACTTGATCGAGAGGTACTCGGCGATTCCTACATGTCCCGCCGCATAGGCAAGCAGCAGAAAAGTGCCGGCTGCAATCAAGACCGGACCGATCACGAGCCCATCGAGTCCATCCGTCAGGTTGACGCCGTTGCTCATCGCGACGATTACGAACGCAGCGAACGGCACGTAGAAAATTCCTAGGTTCGGCGTGAAATGTTTGAAGAACGGAACTGCCAACTCGGCGTCGAAACTCGGGTCGCTGTAGATGGCCGTGGCTACCGCGAGTGCGAGACCCGTTTGCCAGAAGATCTTCATCCGCGCCGAGATGCCAGCGCTGCTTCCCTGCCGGACTTTCTGGTAGTCGTCGATGAATCCGAGAATTCCATAGCCCACGGTGATTCCGATCACGATCCACACGAATCGGTTGTCGAGGTTCGACCACAGGAATACGGACACGAGCAACGACAACAGGATCAACAACCCGCCCATCGTCGGCGTACCTTCTTTGGCTTTGTGGTCCGGGCCGATGTCTCGAATCGGCTGGCCTACGCGCAGTCGTTCGAGCGCGCGGATCAACGGAGGGCCAACCATGAAGGCGATGAACAACGCCGTGAGCGTGGCCGCACCGGTACGGAACGTGATGTATCGGAAGACATTGAACCCGCTGTATTCGGAGGCGAGCGGATAGAGCAGGTGGTAGAACATTCAAGCTCCCTTTTTCCCGATCGGTCGGTTCTCGATCAGATGGGCATCGTCGGAAACCTCGTGCTCTGCCTTCGCGACGATCGCTTCTACGACTCGCTCCATCTTCATGGAGCGAGAACCCTTCACCAGCACAACGTCCCGTCCGCGAAGGATCGCGATCGCGCGTGCGCCGGCATCGTCGTGTGAGTCGGCGACGATGACATGTGCCGAATCCATGCCCGAATCGAGCGCGCCCGCCGCGACCGTGTCCGCGCGCTCGCCGAGGGCGATCAAAAAATCGATCCCGAGCTGCGCTGCCAGCGCGCCCGCGGCTCGGTGAGAGGCCTCGGAGGCATCTCCGAGTTCACCCATGTCACCCAGTACGGCGACCACGCGTTGGGTCCCCTTTTTCGCCGCGAGCATCCGCAACGCCGCTTCGGTGCTCTGCGGGTTGGAATTGTAGGTGTCGTCGATGAGCACGATGTCTCGGGCGAGCTTTCGTTGTTGGAGACGTCCGGCGATCGGCTCGTGACTCGCGAGTCCCAACGCGATCGCACGAAGACTGGCTCCGGCTGCAAGACCGGCCGCAGCGGCCGCCAGCGCATTGATCAGCACCGTGTCTCCGAGCCCCTTCACCGATACGTCGATAGTCCCCGACGGGGTCGAGAGTTCGAACGTGTAGCCCCCTTCTGGCAGCTCGATCACGCGTTCGGCTCGAACGTCTGCACCAGGGCCGCGACCGAACGTCAAGACCTTCGCGCTCGTCCGCGTGGCCTGGCGCATCACCGCATCATCGTCTGCATTGAGGACCGCCGTCGCGTCCGAGGGAAGGCTCGCCACGATGTCGCCCTTTTCCATCGCGATTTCTTCGCGACTGCCGAGGTACTCGATGTGCGCGCTGCCGACGTTGGTGATCATGGCCACGTCGGGCCGGGCAAGCGCCACGAGTTGGGCGATCTCGCCTCTGTGGTTCATGCCGAGTTCGACGACCATGGTGCGATCGTCTTCGTCGCGAGACAGCAACGTCAGAGGCAGGCCGAATTGGTTGTTGAGGTTTCCGGGCGTGCGGTGACAGGGAGCCGCGACCGACAGAATCGACGCGCACATCTCTTTGGTGGAGGTCTTTCCGTTGCTTCCGGTGATCGCGACGACGACACCAGAGAAGCCGGCGCGGTGCCCTGCGCCCAGCGCACCCAACGCGAGCGTCGTATCGTCGACGCATACGACGGCTACCTCGTCTTCTCGAGCGCTGATCGATTTCTCTCTCCCCCGCTCCACCAGCAGGCATCCGGCCCCGAGTTCTGCAGCCACATCGCAGAATCGATGTCCATCCTGGTTCGGTCCGACGATCGCGACGAACAGCTCGCCCGGTTCGACCGCACGCGAGTCGATCGAGACGCCACGCAGCCGCGTCTCTGGATCGCCGCACCAGAGCGAACCCGACGTCCATCGAACCAGGTCAGCGACATCGAACGGCACTTTCATTTGTCGCTCCGCGCTTCGAGTGCGCGCCGGGCTTCGTCCCGATCGTCGAAAGGCAACCGCTCGCGGCCGATGATCTGGTAGTCCTCGTGTCCCTTTCCAGCGAGTACGACGATGTCATCGGGGTGTGCGATCGCAATCGCCGCTTGGATTGCGGACCGGCGATCGGAGACCACCGAGTAGCTGTTCTCGCTCGATTCGAGAGCGTCCACTTCGACGCGCTTCAATTGCATCAGGCCGGCTTCGACATCGACGAGAATCTGGGTCGGGTCTTCGGTTCGCGGGTTGTCGCTGGTCGCGATGATGCAGTCGCTATGGCGCGCGGCCGCCTCGGCCATCATGGGCCGCTTGCCGCGATCGCGGTCTCCTCCGCATCCAAACACCGAGATCAATCGACCGCTCGTGAGCGGGCGAAGTGTGCTCAGCAGTTTTTCGATCGCGTCCGGTGTGTGGGCGTAGTCGACGATGACGGTGGGTTCGTTGGGCGCCGAGGTCGAGACGCGTTCGACCCGCCCCGGCACCTGTGGACACTGAGCGACACCGTCGGCGATCGTCTCCGGTGCGATTTGGAGCGCGACCCCGATCCCACACGCAACCAGGGTGTTCTCCAGATTGAAATCTCCCATGATCGGGATATTCAATTCCAACGAGCCGCTCGGCAGATGAATTCGCGCTGTGGTTCCATCCAGCCGGAGTTCGGCCGAATCGAGCCGTACCTCGGCGTCGCGATCTCGGTCTCGAGAAACGCGGACCAGGGTTGCGCCACGTTCCAGCGCCGCCTGCTCGAATTCAGAACAGCTCGGATCGTCCGAGTTCACGACCGCCGAACCGCTCGCATCGAGAAAGTGCTCGAACAGCTTTCGTTTCGCGCCGCGGTAGCTGCTCATGGTCTGATGGAAGTCGAGATGGTCCTGAGTGACGTTCGTGATCGCGGCGACGGCAAACTGGCAGCCGTCGACCCGGCCCAATTCCAGGCCGTGCGAGGAAACTTCCATCACGACGGCTTCTACGTTGTGGGTCCGCATTGCGCGTAGCGTTCGCTGCAGTTCGTAGCTCTCCGGTGTCGTGTTGACTGCGCGCTCCCTCTCACCGGCGAAGCGGATATCGACCGTTCCGATCAGGCCCGTGCGCGCACCGGAACAGCGCAGGATCGACTCGACCATGTACGAAGTACTGGTCTTGCCATTGGTGCCGGTGATCCCGATCAATTGGAGTTCGGACGAGGGATTTCCGAAGAAGCGCGTGGAAACCGGCGCCAGCGCGATTCGACTATCTCGCACGACGATCACCGGCAGTGTCGGGTCGAGCCCGTCCGGAATCGTCTCGACGACCAACGCTGCGGCTCCCAATGCGATCGCTTTGGGGATGAAATCGTGGCCGTCGACTTCCGAACCGGGAAGGGCGAAGAACAGATCACCCGCGGCGACCCGACGAGAATCGTATGCGATCCCACGTATGACGGGGTCGTGGCCTGCGGAACCGGCCGGCGCCTCGCACAGTAGTTCCGGCGGGAGTGATGACAGCAACTCGGACAGTCGCATCAGCCGTCTCCGGCGGGGAGTGCAGCCACGGTGGTTTCGAACACGATGCGCACGGCTCCGGCGCGGAGGGCAACGACCGTTCCAGGCGGCGGATCCTGCTGCACCGCGCGGCCTTGACCGCTGATGGTAATCGACAGCGAAGCGTCGGCTGTGATCTGTCTCACTTCCGCCACGGTCAAGCCCAGGAAATCCGGCAGCAGCACCCGATCGTCGAGGCGAGCGAGCTGCTCCACCGCTCCGGATCGGGGCTGAGGCCTCGGTTGCGAAGGCTGTGATGGCGCCGGCGGTTTGGTGACGCTTTCGCGACTCGCGACCGATCGACTGTTGTCGGGATCGTCATTCGTCTTCGGGCGAGTGTCGGTTCGTGTCGTTTCTGGAGCCCGCGCATTTTGCGTCGCAGGGAAGGGCGCTGCTGCGGCCGATACGGGCGGAAGAGGTGTCGCGTCCTGCGCGGCGATTGTGATTTGCGGAGAACTTTCTTCGGCCGGTTCGAGGCGTCGCTCGGGTTTCGTGGCGATTCCGAATCGCTTCAGCTGCGCCGCCGCAACCTCGGCGAATAGCGGCGCAGCCGTCGCACCGCCGGTGTGAGCGGGTCGGCGCGGTTCGTCGACGCCGACGACGACGACCAGCTTCGGATCGTCGGCAGGAACGACCCCGATGAACCACGCCACGTAGCGATCGTTCGAAAACGTGTTGGTGGCTGGATCCCACTTCTGTGCGGTGCCCGTCTTGCCGGCCACGCGGACCCCGCGAAGCCCCGCGCGGCTCGCCGTGCCAGTCGGTCCCACGACGCCTTCCATCATTTCGATGACCTGCGCGGCGATCCTAGTACCGACGACGCGCCGAACCGGGTTGTCGGGCGATGAGTGCCACATGCCGCCGGGCGCACGTCGCGCCGACACGAGACGGGGTCTGACGAGCATGCCGCCGTTGGCGAGGGCGCTCGTGGCCGACGCCAGCTGAACAGGAGTTACCGTGATGCCCTGCCCGAACGCGATGGTCGCGTGGTCGAGCGGTTGCCACGTCTTCCAGGGACGCATCTGCCCGGAAGACTCGCCAGGGAATCGGCTCGAGGTAGAGGCGCCGAACCCGAAGGCCCGCAGCATGTCGTAGTGGTCACTCGCGCCGATCTGGAATGCGATCTTGACTGCACCGATGTTGCTCGAGACCCGCATGATGTCGGACAGGCTCATCATGCCGTGCGGGTGCGTGTCGGTAATCGTCTTGCCGGGGACCCGATACGAGCCATCGTCGCCATTGAATTGGTCGCTTGGATCGATCGCACCCAGCTCCAATCCTGAAGCGATCAGGAACGCCTTCATCGTCGAGCCGGGGTCCAGCGCGTCCACGAATGCGTGCGAGCGAGTCGAATCGAACTCGAGTTTTCGGAACTCGTTCGGATCGAACCCCGGATTCTCGGCAAGCGTCAGGATGTTGCCGGTCCAGGGATCCATCACGACGACCACACCGCCCAGCGCGTCGTTCGCCTCGACGGTCCTGCGGAGAGCGGCCTCGGCGGCCGCCTGCAGGGTCACATCGATGGTCAGCGCGACATCTCCGCCGGACGTGTCCCGCGTCTGCGTCTCGCCGAGCCAGATCAGTCGGCCCTTTGCATCGCGTTCGACCGGTATCCGATGTTCGATCCCACGCAGCCACTCGTCTTCTTGTTCTTCGATTCCTCGAACGCCGGCGGCATCGATGTTCACGAAACCGACGGTCGAGGCTGCGAGACGACGATGTGGGTAGATGCGGCGCGGTTCGTCGATCAGCCCAATGCCCTGAATGTCGAGTTCGCTGACCTTCTTGGCGCGTTCGGAGGTGACCCATCGCGATAGAAAGAGGAATGACTTGTGCTCTTCGAGTCTCTTCGCGAGTCGGGCTGTCTTCCACCCGAGGATTGGAGCCAACCGCTTCGCCGCCGAGTCGATGTCGGAGATGTTCGCCGGAATTGCGTAGATCGACGGCGAGTCGACTGACAGCGCCAGCTCGACACCCGATGCGTCGACGATCGCACCACGCTCGGCAGGCAGTGTCAGCGTGCGATTCGTCTGGCCGAGACCACGTGTGCGACCCCGCTGATCGGTGCTGAGATGTGCGGCGCGAAATCCGAGTACGATGAACGGTATCAGCAACATCACGCGTGCAATCCCGATTCGGCGGCGGGAAATCTGCACGCGAGGAGATCTCATGGACGCAGCTCGG
>JAJDAM010000515.1 GCA_029261905.1 Deltaproteobacteria bacterium | reverse complement strand
AGCTGCAGCGTTTCGGCCTCGGCTTCATGCGACTCGCACTGGAAACCGGAACGCCGATCGTCCCGATCGGCATCGTCGGCAGCGAAGAACAATCGCCGGGGTTGGCGAACATTCCCCTGCTCGGCAAGTTGATTGGAGCACCCGCTTTTCCGATTACGCCGACCTTCCCGTTGCTGGGCCTGGGCGGCTTCGTGCCGCTTCCGGTGAAGTTCCAGATTCGGTTCGGCGAACCGATGCAGTTCGAGGGAGACCCAGCCGAAGACGACGCGGCCGTCGGAGCCAAGGTCGATGTGGTCAAGGACGCGATTCGCGCGTTGATCGCCAAGGGACTCGCCGCGCGTAACGGCTGGTTTCGTTAGCCCGGTGGCGCCGAACCGAAGTTCACCCGTCAGTCGACGACCCGGGGGCGGCTACGGATGGTCTTCGCTCCGTGGCAGCTCCCCATTTCGATCATGAGCGACGGCTGGAACGCCAGAGCCCGCAGTTTCGATCGCCGAGCCGCTCAGTACGACGACGTTCGGCCGAGCTACCCGAGAGAAGCGATCGACGAAATCATGCGATTCGGTGGACTGCAGACCGGGATGTGTGCCCTCGAAATCGGATCCGGTACCGGCAAAGCCACCCGACTTCTGCTGGCGCGCGGGATGTCGATCACGGGGCTCGAGCCGGGTGCCGAACTCGTCAAGGTCGCGACCGACGCCTGCGACGGTCACGTGACGTTTCTCAACCTGAAATTCGAAGATTGGCCACTCGCGCGAGCCAGCTACGATCTGGTCTTCGCCGCTCAGTCTTTTCATTGGGTCGATCAGCAGGTCGGTTACACGAAGGCGGCAGAGGCTCTTCGCGCCGGCGGTACGCTCGCGTTGTTCTGGAATCGGACGAAGGTCGTGGCGAGCCCACTGCAGGCGCAGCTCGAAGCGTATTACGAGGAACAAGCGCCGGGGCTCGATGAGCTGAACCCCGAGGTGCTGGCTGCCGCCGAGGAATCCATCGCACAAAGCATCGTGGCGACGGGTCTGTTCGACGCTCCCACTCGAGTCGGGTTTCCGTGGAGCGACCGCCTGGCGACCCACCACTACATCCGATTGCTGGAAACCTACTCCGCGCACGCAGCTCTTGCGGAAGCGCAGCGAACCGTTTTGCTCGATGGCGTGGCGAAGCTCATCGATGCGGCCGGCGGCGAGATCGATGTTCACTATGAGACGGTCATTCACACGGCGCGACGTCGCACTTGACGAAGCCGTCGATCGAAGCTCGGGTACCGGCGGAACCGGCCGCTATTGGGCGCTGGCCGGATGTCGCGGTGTCCAGTTCTGCAGCCAGCGGGGTTCGGCCAGTAGCTCCAGCCTGGAACTGACCCGATAGCTCACCGGATAGAACCCTTCGCCCTCGAGTTCGCCGCTCTTGATCTGGCGCAGCGCTGACTGCAATTGCGCGACGTCCGTGGTGTCCAGCTCCGGCGCTCCGGGTGCGGAAACGCGGTGGGCGCCGAACAGGCGCGCGCGTGTCGGAGAACCGCGCAGCAGGGTATCGGCACCTTGCAGGTAGTCGCCCATGCCGCTGTTCGGCAAGAACGCGAACAATGGGCCCGGGTAGATGAAATCACCGGTGAACAGGAAACCCGATTCGATGTCGAGTAGCGAAATCGAATCTTCGGTGTGTCCCGGTGTGTGCAGGACCCGCAGGGTTCGATCGCCGAGCGGGACCAGCGAGCCGGGAGCCAGCCACTCGTCGATCTCGAGGGTCGGGATCGCGAACCCTTCCGCAACGCCCAGGTGCTCTTCGAGCGTCAGCTGGAGCCGGTTGGCCGGTGCACGTGCACGCAGGTAGGGCAGGTCGACGACGGCGACGCGATCGAACGTGATTTCGTTGCCGATGTGGTCGTAGTGGAAGTGTGACGGGACGAACGTGATGGGAAGTGATGTCAGGGCTTGCGCGACGGGTCGGATGTCGCGGTGGCCGGGCCCCGCATCGAACAGAACCGCACGCTCACTGCCGGCGATCAGGTAGCTGTAGTTCTGTTGGTAGTAGCGCGGTTCACCGATCGCGAACGTGTTCTCGTCGAGGGCCTGCACGGTGAAGTAGTCATCGTGCCAGCGGACCCGCGCGCCTTCGTCGGTGGGTTCGGCGAGGGCCGGCGGGTCGGAGAACGACATGGCATGAACGAGGATGAAGTGCCGCTGGTTCACCGCGACGGCCCCGAGTATCGCTACGGCGAGTACGATCCACAGCAGTCGTTTCACAAGAGGCTCTGTAAACTCATTCGCTCCTCAGGAACCAGGCGCGGGGGGTCGGAAAGGCAAGCGGTAGAGTTGCATCGGGCTCAACGGAAGACCGAGTTCATCGGCGACTTCCTTGACGACGTCGGGGCACAGCGCATAGACCCGAATGCGAGCGATGGAGCCGTCGAGATCCTCGAGTCGCATCACGGATCCGACGACGCGATGGCCCTCGGCCCCAAAGAGCACCACCACGACGCTTTCGCCTCGGAAGTCGACGATCTCCCAGAAGGCATCGGAAGGGCTGCCATCGATCGGATTGTAGAAGTTGTGGTGGAACCATCCGTTTGCGCGTTCGAACGCTTCGCGACCGGCCTCGAACACGTGGCCATACATCTCGATCGTTGCACCATCGAGCATCAGTTCGAGAAGGCCGGGCAGGTCGCGGGCGTTGTAGCGCGCAACGAAGCGTTCGACGGTCTCATTCGGGGGGGCCGCTCGGTTGTTCTCGGTCTGTATCATTTCGCTCAGTCGTCCCCGTCCCCGGTGAAGGGCTGATTTGACGGCGCCAGTCGTCGTGCCGAGGATGGCGGCAATTTCGCCCAGGGGGTACTCGAACACTTCCTTCAACAACAACGCCGCGCGCTCCTGGGGCGCGAGTTCGCGGAGCAGCGCGGTGCCCGCATCCCGAACGGCGAGGCCTTCATCCGCGTCCGGAGCGGCCGATGTCTTCCGCAGAGGTTCGCGGGCTTCGCGACCAACGGCTGCCGCTTCGGCGCGGCGACGCCGGATCCGGTCGATCCACAAATTCGATGCGATGCGAAGCAGATACGCGCGCGGCTTGCTGATTTCGTGATGCACGGAAGCCAACTTCGCGAACCCCTGCTCCAACGTATCCTGAACGAGATCCTCGGCGTCCCACACGTCGCCTGTCAATTTCCGGCAATAGCCGAAGAGTTCGCCGCGAAAGGGGTCGAGCAGCTCGAGGTAGTCGAACCACGCAGATGCGGCCGCATTTCGCGCCTCGTCGGTGAGTTCGAAGCCGTCGTTTGCCACGCATGTCCTCCAGTCGTCGTTCTCGCGTTGCCGCGCTTTCCCTATGAAGTCGAACGGGAGACGACAGAAGATACGTGCAATCGACGATTCTCCTCGACGTCAGCGCTGCCGATTGCGTGCTCGGCGGCGGCGGTAGAGAGCCATCTGCGGGGGCGGTAGAGAGCCATCAGCGGGGGGCGGTAGAGAGCCATCAGCGGGGGCCGGTAGAGAGCCATCAGCGGCGGCGGTA
>JAJDAM010000514.1 GCA_029261905.1 Deltaproteobacteria bacterium | reverse complement strand
GATTCCGTTGTCGTCGATCGACAGCACGCGCGCCGCCTTGTCGATGTGCAGGTTCACCCGCAACGGCGCCGCCGGTAACAGGTCGGCGTCGGTCAGCGCGGCAAAGCGCAACCGATCCAATGCGTCCGACGCGTTGGAGATCAGCTCGCGCAGAAACACGTCTCTGTTGGAGTACAGGGAGTGAATCATCAGATCGAGGAGTTGCTTGGTTTCGGCTTGGAACTCGAATTCTTCGGCGGCCATTTTGGTCTCCCTTTCCATTGTCCCCAGCGAGGGCGCCGAGGATACCCGACCGAAAAGCCCCCTGGACCGTTGCGGCCGGGTAATATTTCGCAGGGCCCCGATGCCCAGGGGAGGAGATCCGGAATGGGAAGCGACAACGACGCGAGGGAGCTGATCATCCAGATCGTCCACGAGTTGTTCTCGGCCGGTCATCTGACGTCGACGGGCGGCAACGTCAGCAACCGTTCGTCGGACGGCGAGACGATCTGGATTACGCCGAGTGCGCTGTACAAGGGCGGATTGACGGCGGACTCGCTGGTTCGGATTCGACCCGACGGAAGCGTCGTCGAAGGCAGCAACCAGCCATCGATCGAATACCGCATGCATTTTCGGGCCTACGACGCACGTCCGGGATCGCTCGGCGCAGTCCACACGCACTCGCCGGTCGCCACGGCCTTCGGGATCTGCAACCAGAAGTTCGAGCCGATCAACACCGACGCGGTGGCCTTGGCCGACACCCAGACGGTCCCCTGGTTCATGCCCGGGACGGCGGAACTGGCAGACGCGGTATTCGATGCGATGAAGACGAGCCGCGGCGCGATCCTGCAAAACCATGGGTTGATGGCTGTCGGAGAAGACCTTCGACACGCGGCGACCCGCGCCGCCATGATCGAAGAGACAGCCAGGATCGCGCTGTACGTCAAGCAGTTCGGCGGTGAGGTTTCCCTGCTGACCGACGACGCGGTCGAGAGACTCGGCTCGATCACCGAGTTCCTGTAGGCCGAGTTGCTCTCCGGGGCGAGGTTCGCAGCAGCGGGCCGCGCGCGAACGGCATGGCTACGTCGACGAGCACGCCGGCGCTCCGGCGAAGGTGCTAGCGAGCGTCTTGCCGCGTCTCTCGTGCTCCCTTGCGCGCACCTCGGCGCCCGTCTTTGGCGTCGTCGCGGGCCTCTTGCTTTTCCGCTCGCGAATCCTGGCGCGCGTCCCGGCGCGCTCGGGGCCCTTCATCGCGCGCATCTCGGCGGTCTTCGCGGCCCTCCTGTCGGGCTTCCTCTTTTCCGTCGCGTGCTTCCTCGCGAGCATCCTGTTTCTCGTCGCGCGCCTCCT
Organism: Deltaproteobacteria bacterium; assembly: GCA_029261905.1. Lineage (GTDB taxonomy): Bacteria > Myxococcota_A > UBA9160 > UBA9160 > SMWR01 > JAJDAM01. Next base: position 9,106 of record JAJDAM010000514.1, on the reverse strand, counting down.
TGCGGGCTTCCCGGCGTGCAGAGGGCTGGGCGAAGGCTGCCGGCGCGGTGATCGCAACGCTGAACAGGATCGTGACGACAAGGACGGCTAGTCGGTGCATTGATGGCTCCTTTTCAGATGGTTCCTCCTCCGATCAGATCGAAGGGAATCGTCATCCAAGTCGGGCGGGTTCACAGCGAAGCTACGGATTGCTCGACGGTGAGTCAATTCTCGCGCCCTCGGGTGGGATTCCGACGTCTGTCGATGGACGAGGAATCCGAAATACGCACTTTGAAACGGGGTCCGAATCGACTACGCCTTGACGCATGCTCGGCGTGAACCCGAAAGCGACGCTGCCGTCGAGGCGCATCCCTGTCGAAATCGAACGAATCCCAAGCCCGTGAGTGCGGCTCGCTGGTTGATTGGGATTTCGGTCGCGCTCGTCGTGCTGGTGGTATCTGCCGACCGGCTGCTTCGTCAGATTTCCCTGGAGACCTACCGCAGCGAGATCGATGCAGGGCTCTCGGAGTACCTCGATGCGGACGTCGAAGTCACCGGAAGTATCCATCTCGAGCTTCTTCCGCGCCTCCATCTGGAAGTCGAAGGCATCACCGTGGGAAATCTTCGAGGCCGTACCTCGAGCCATCGAGTCGAAATCGGACGGCTCCGGCTCGACGTCGATGAGTTGGTTCTGCTGAGCGGCGTGGTATCGATCGAAGCCATCGAACTCTCGGATGCGGATCTCTATTTGGGATCTGGCGGCGCGGGGCAAGAGCTCGTCGATCTCGACCGGGAACGGGAGGCAACATCCAAGTCGGGCGTCGGGTCCGCGTTCCGCTTCGAGCCTCGCCGAGCACGTATCGCGAATCTTCGGATCGGCTATGACGCTGCCCGCAAGCGCGGCCCACTGCTCGAACTCGAACACCTGACGATCGAGACCGACGACTCCACGAGCCGAATTCGGCTCGAAGCCATTGGGGAGTTCCTGGCGACGCGATACGAACTGAACGCCGAAACGGGTAGCTGGGACGAGCTGCTCGATTCGTCGCTGGCTTTTCCGGTACAGGCCAGGCTGGAAACGAAAGGGATCGATTCGGGCCAGTCGTTTGGGCTCGACATCATCGGCGGGTTCGACCCGGTGTCCCCGTCGCACCAACCCAACACCGGGGGCACTGAGAAGCCGCCCGATGGCGGCCTCCTCTGGCGGGGTCATGTCGAGATCGGAGAGTCGCGCCTCGACGGTCATTGGGAAGCATTCTTCTCGCCCGGTGGGCGGCAGCGGATCGAAGTGGTTGCCCATTCAGCGCACGTGTCTTTGATCGACCTCGGAATGTTGGCGCCGGAAGGCACGCTAGGACGACCGGACGCGCCTTCGTGGTTCGACCGATGGTGGTTGGATGCAGCAGCACTTCCCGTCGAGATCCTCGGTGCGATGGACATCGATATGGCGTTGAGCGCAGAACGAATATCCGGTCGCGAAGGTTTCGAACTCGCCGAAGTTCATGGCGTTATTCATCTCGAGAAGGGGGACCTCGAGTTTCGCGATGTCCGTGCGCGTTACGAGGGCGGGCGAGCTGAGGCGAGCCTGCGCGTGGACACTCACACGGATTCTCCAAGCTGGACCTTCTCGATCGAAGCCGGAGATATCGATCTCACCCGCATCTTCCAGCTGCTCCCCGCCAACAAACGCGAAATCATCGACGGACCCGCCGGTAGACTCGGACTCTCGGCGCAGCTCAGCAGCCGGGGCGTGACACGTGCGGCCATGACTTCCGCACTCGAAGGGCGGGTCCGCGCCACGCTTCGCGATGGAAGCCTGCTATCTCGCTACGGACGGGCGGTCTCTCGTGACTTCTTGCACGTCACCGTTCCTCAGTTTCTGAATTCGAACGGAGAAGCGAGTGCACGGCGGGTCCGTTGCCTGCTCGTTGTCGCACCCGTCCGAAACGGGATTGCGTCCATCGAGCAGTTCTATCTCGACACAGACCGGATCAGCGTGGTCGGCGCAGGCTGGATCAACCTACCGCGCAATGAGTTGGACCTGCGCCTGATCCCCCGCATCCACGATCCAGGCCTGGTCAGCATCGCAGCGACTGTCGATGTGAAGGGCCCGCTCGAAGCGCCCGTGTTTTCTCCGGTCATCAAGTCGCTCGCCACGAGCGCGGCGCGAGCGTTGTTCGAAAACGCGATGCGTCCGGTGCGAGGCAGCTTGCTCGGAGGCCTTGGAGATCTTGCTGGGCTCGGTGGGCTCGGTGCCGCAACAGGCCGCAAAGACCCCTGTGCGGCCACGAACCGCTAGGCGGGTGCCAACCTCCTCGTTGCTTCGCGGAGTTCCAGGTCGGAGGGCCACACCTGAAGCACGGGTGTGTCGAGTCCATTGTCGACGTAGCGTTGAATGTGCTCGCGGCATGCCTCGGGAGAGCCGTTGATGATGATCTCGTCGATGAGCTCAGCGGGAATCGCCTCCAGCGCGGCCTTTCGGTCACCGGCCTTCCAGCAATCCCACATCTTCTGTAGTTGCTCGCCGCGACCGAGCCATTCGTGAAAGGCCGCGTACACCGGAACGTTGAGGTACGCCGCGATCGCCCGACGCCCGATGGTGTGGGCCAGCTCCTTGTTCTCGGTCGGGCACACGAAGAGCCGTGCGACCAGTTCGCGGCCCGGTCCGCCGGCGTGGACCAGCGGAGCGACTGTCTTCATGTCGTCTGCAGTCAGCCAGTTCAGAATCGCGCCGTCGCTCTCGCGTCCGGCCAGTCCCAGCATGCCCTTTCGGAGCGCTGCGATCATGATCTTGGGTTGTTGTGCCGGCAAGCGTGCAAGGCGGTAACCGCTGACCGCGAAGGTTTCGAATTCTTCGGTGATCTTCTCTCCGGCCAGTGCACGCTTCAGGAACCGAACCGTATCGCGAACGCGTTGATAGGGTTTGTCGAAACTCATGCCGTTCCAGCGCTCGACGATCACGTTCGAGGAGGACCCGATGCCGATCACCGCACGGCCGGGAGCCGCTTCGGCGAGGGACGAAACGCAGCTTGCGAGGGTTCCGGCTCCGCGGGTGTAGGCCGGAATGATCGCGGTTCCGACACGCGCGTGGGGCGCCCACGACGCTGCGAGCACCAACGGTGTAAATCCGTCGGCGCCCCCGGCTTCGGCGCTCCAGAAGTCGCTGTATCCGAGGTCGGCCAGTTCCTTGACCCAGTCCTGTTGCTCGAGTAGCGGGACCCCGTCGAAGGGGATCGTCATTCCGTAGCGCGGCATGAATTCCTCCAGATTGATCTGACCGCGATCGTACGCCCCTTGGCGAAAGCGCGCTCTCCGCGTGTGGACGACCCGGAAGTACTCCGCTCCGAGGGCCGGATCGCGGATCCGAATTCGTCGTCAGACGTAGGCTGGTGATTTGGGCCGTGCTACTTTCGGCGCGCGATGAAAACGCGTATGGCTGACGACACCGCTACGGCCGGCACCACGAACCCGACCTGACCGCTCGTTTCAACGCGCTCTTCCGACACAGGAAGGGCGTTTTCTGTTTCTGGCGACCGTCGCCCGGCGCAGGGCAGGCGCGGTAACCCACAACGAGGCATCCGCCGATGAGCAAGCAAGACGACTCGAAGTCAGAACTCGCAGAGCGCGAAGAGCAGCTGCAAAAGAGATATGAAGCCTACCGTGCCCTCGATCTCAATCTGGATCTGACACGCGGAAAGCCGTCTCGCCAGCAGCTCGAATTGAGCATCGGGCTCGATGCGCCGCTGGAAGATTCCTATGTGCTCGGTGATGGAACCGATGTGCGGAACTACGGCGGTCTGTTGGGGATCGCCCCGGCACGCGAATTGGGAGCCCGGATGCTCGGATTGCGTCCCGCAGAGGTTCTCGTCGGCGGTAACAGCAGCCTCACATTGATGTACCAATACATCGGGTTCGCTCACCTGCATGGTCTCGCGGGTCCGGGTACGGCCTGGAGCGCCGAAGCGTCGGCGAGCGGCGGCAAGGTGAAATTTCTCTGTCCGGTCCCGGGCTACGACCGCCACTTCACCATCTGCGAGCATTTCGACATCGAGATGATCAACGTCCCGATCGGGGCCGGCGGTCCCGACATGGACGCCGTCGAAGCGCTGGTGGCAGCGGATCCCCTCGTGAAGGGAATCTGGTGTGTGCCTCGCTATTCGAACCCGACGGGCCACACCTATTCGGACGAAGTCGTGCGTCGCATGGCGGGTGTACCGAAACTCGCTGGCGAGGGCTTCCGGATCCTGTGGGACAACGCCTATGCGGTCCACCACCTAACAGATGATCCGGTTCCGCTCGCGAACCTGATGGACGAGTGCCGCGCACTGGAAACTGCGCAGGGACTGGTCGTACTCGGGTCCACTTCCAAGATCACCTACGCGGGAGCGGGCATCTCGTTTCTGGGCAGCGACCCCGGCAATATCGAGCGTTTCTCACAACACTTGTCGGCCTCGACGATTGGGCCGGACAAGCTCAACCAGTTGCGCCACACGCGCTTTCTGGCGACCTCCGAGGATCTGACCGCACACATGGAAAGACATCGCGGGATCATCGAGCCCAAGTTTCGGAGCACGCTCGATATCCTGGCGGAGGAACTCGGTGGCAAGGATGTGCTCGAGTGGACCACGCCCGCGGGTGGTTACTTCATTTCCTGCGACACGCTTCGCGGGCTGGCCGCAAGGGTCGTCGCGCTTGCAGCCGACATCGGTGTCAAGCTCACGCCCGCGGGCGCAACGTATCCGTACGGCCGCGATCCCGAGGATCGGAACATCCGTCTGGCGCCGACATTCCCGCCGATGGATGAACTCGAGCAGGCGGTCCGGGTGTTCGCGTGTTGCGTCGAGCTGGCCTCGGTACAGCAGCTGAGGGCGGCCTGACATCTGGGTTGCCCACGCCGCCAACGTCGATAGGGTCGAGATCGTGAAAGCCGAGTCGGCGTGATGTCCGAACCGAGCCGATCGAGGGTGTTCGTCACCCGCGTGATCCCCGCGCTGGGATTGGACCGGATCACCAGCGCGTGTGATGCGGATGTCTGGCGCGATCCGCTGCCTCCATCGCGTGAAGTGCTGCTTGCGAAGGTCGCTGGGTGCGACGGTGTGCTGTCGCTGTTGAGCGAGCAGATCGACGCACAATTCATGGATGCCGCCGGCCCCCAGCTGAAGGTGATCAGCAACTTCGCGGTCGGCTTCAACAACGTCGACGTCGCAGAGGCGACTCGGCGCGGCATTCGCGTGGGGAATACACCGGACGTGCTGACCGAAGCCACGGCGGATATGGCGTTCGGGTTGCTGCTGGCTGCATCTCGAAGGATCGTGGAAGGTCAGGACTACATTCGCAGCGGCCGTTGGAAGACCTGGGAGCCGCTCGGTCATATCGGTGTCGACCTGCCGGGCAAGACGATCGGCATTGTCGGAATGGGTCGGATCGGACACGCGCTCGCCCGCCGCTGCCACGGCGGCTGGGGGATGCGTGTTCTCTACCACGACCGGCTTCGCGACCTGGAAGCCGAGCGGAAGTTGTCTGCGGAACCGGTCGAGTTCGATGACCTGCTCGCGCAGTCCGATTTCATCTCGGTACACACGGATTTGAACGAGTCGACCCGCGGCCTGTTCGACAGGGCTGCGTTTCGGAAAATGAAGCCGACCGCGGTGTTCATCAATACCGCGCGAGGCCCGATTCACCACCAGCTGGACTTGTATCACGCGTTGAGAGATTCGGAGATCTTCGCGGCAGGACTGGACGTCACGGACCCCGAGCCGATCGCATCCGACGATCCGTTGTTGACGCTTCCGAATTGCGTCATCGCACCCCATGTCGCGAGCGCAACGATCTCGAGCCGCAACGGCATGGCCGAGATTGCAGCAGACAACCTGTTGGCCGGGTTGAATGACGAGCCGCTGCGCTGCTGGGTGAATCCGGGCTGACGCCTCAGCCGTGGCGTGCGCGCTGTCGAATCAGTGCGTGTACCGTATCGAGCGTGGGTGTCGGGGTTTCGACCAGGCGCGCCATCTCCAGCACGGCGCTGACGAGGACATCGATCTCCAGCGGGCGGCCGCGCTCGAGGTCCTGGAGCATCGATGTCTTGTGTGCACCGACGGCCTGCGCCGCGGCGATCCGCTTGTCGATGTCGACGGCGAAGCGCACGCCGAGTTCCTCGCCGACCGCCTGTGCCTCCGCCATCATCGCGTGTGCGACGGCGCGCGTCCCGGGGTCGGTTGCGATCTCATCGAGCGTCGCCAGCGTGAGCGCGCTGATCGGGTTGAAGGACAGATTCCCCCAGAGCTTGACCCAGATCTCATTGCGGATCTGCGGGCGCAGCGGCGCTTTGAACCCAGCTTCGACCAGCGCCTCGGTGAGCTGCCGTGCCCGGTCGCTGCGTTCGCCGTTGGGTTCTCCGATACTGAATTTGTTGTCGCTTTGGTGCTCGACCACACCCGGCTCTACCAGTTCGCAGGCTGGATACACCACACAACCGAGCGCGCGTTCGGGCCCGATCACGTCCCACTGCCGGCCACCGGGATCGACCGTCTCGAGTCGATGATTCGAAAACGGACCGTCGAGCCCGTAGAAATACCACCAGGGGATTCCGTTGACGGCCGTCACGACGCATGTCTGGGGTCCGAACAGCGCAGGAAGCCGATCGACGATGGCTGGGACGGAATGCGCCTTCAGCGTGATGATCACGTAGTCCTGCGGACCGACACCGCTTGGATCATCGGTACAGCGAGGGTGGGATACACGCTCCTCGCCGCCGATCCGCAACCGAAGCCCGTCTCGCTTCATGGCCTCGAGGTGCGGGCCCCGCGCGATCAGCGTGACGTCGTGTCGTTGGCTGAGCTGGGCGCCGAGGTAGCCGCCGATCGCGCCCGCGCCGTAGATGCAGATCCGCAACTAACCGAGACCGAGTTTGCTGGCCAGTTGGATGCGCTGGATCTTTCCCGTGGCACCCTTCGGAATCTCGTCACAGAACACGATCTTGCGCGGAACCTTGAAGGGCGCGAGCCGTTCGGCTGCGAACGTTCGGATTTCGCGCTCGGTCGCCTCGGCTCCGTCTGCGAGCACCACTGCGGCGGCCACGTCTTCGCCGAGTTTGTCGTGGGGCACGGCGAAGGTGCAGACCTGTCCGATCGCAGGGTGGTCGAGCAGCACGACATCGACTTCCAGCGGCGAAATTTTCTCGCCCCCGCGGTTGATGATCTCTTTGAGTCGCCCCGTGAGACGCAGGTAGCCCGCTTCATCGATCACGCCCTGGTCGCCGGTGCGGAACCAACCACCCGTGAAGGCCGATTCATTCGCACCGGGATTGTTGCAGTAGCCCGACGTGACGTTCTCGCCGCGAATCACGACTTCGCCGAGGCTGCCGACGGGCTGGAGTTCACCGTCGGCGTCCATGATCGCGACCTCGGGGCCGGCCGCGGGACCGACGCTGCCGGGGACCCGCTCACCGGGCGGCAATGGGTTGCAGCACATCTGGTGGGACGCTTCCGTCATCGCATACGCTTCGACGACAGGTACCCCGAAGGCCGCCTCGAGATTCTTCAGGACTTGCGGGGGGAGCGATGCAGACGACGACCGGATGAAGCGCAAAGAGCGACGCTCGATCACGTCCTGATTGCGGCTGGCACGACCCAGGATCGCCTGGTGCATCGTTGGCACCGCTGTGTACCAGCTGGGCTTCGCATCCTCGAGCCAGCCAAAGAAGCGCAAGGCGTTGAATCCGGGGCTGCAATACACGCTCGCGCCCGCGCGCAGCGAGGCGAGAATCGCCGCCACCAGGCCGTGGATGTGGAATAGCGGCATCACGTTGAGGCAATGGTCTTCCGCCGTCAGTCGCAGGGTCTGTGCGATGTTGCGCGCCGACGCGCACAAGTTGGTATGGGTGAGCGGGACCTGTTTGGGCCGGGCCGTCGTCCCCGAAGTGTGTAATACCAGTGCCACGTCTTCCGGTCCGGCGAGACCGCCCGATGCCGTGGGGTCACCAAACGAGCAACTCGCGTGTCCGCGCAGCGCAAAACGCCCGGCGGGTTGGTCGCGCGCAACAGTGAGTTCGATTACCGGGATTCCGAGCTTTCGTGCGACGTCGACCGCCTCCGAATCACTGTTCTCTGCGACGATCAGCGCTTTGGCGTCGAGATCGGCGAGGTAGAACTCGAACTCCTCGCTGCGATAGGCCGGGTTCAGCGGCGCCGTCGTCGCGCCGGCCGATACGCAGACGAACGCGGTCGCCATTTCGGGTCCGTTGGGCAGAACGATCGCGACGCGGTCGCCTCGGCCGATCCCCAGATCGTTCAACTGGTCAACGGTTTCATCTGTCTGCTTGCGAAGCTCGCCGTACGTGAGCGGGTCGCGGTCCGGCGCGCAGATCGCGGCAGCTTCGGGAGCCCCCGTGCGGAGCAGTTCGGTTACGGTGTGGGACTCGCTCAATGACCGTCTCTCTCCTGCGGCTTGCTGCTGCGGCGCGACGGCTGCCCTCGTCCAATCGAATTCGGCGAACAGAGCGGCAGGCGTATCCTAAAGGACTGATCCGAATAAGAAAAGCGAGCGGGGAGCGAACCGCCGTTTCAATGCGTCGAATTGCCTATGGAACGCGCCAGTTCGATTGCGGCGATTTGATGTCCGTACGCGCTCGGGTGCATGAAGTCGACTGCGACCTTTCTTTTCGCGTCGAGGTTCGTGGTGGCCAGCACGTATGCGGGCAACAGGTCCGCGACCGCCAGCCCATTTTCGCGAAACTTCGCGCCGACGAGTTCATGGAGATCGGAAAGGGGGTAGTCGTCGAGCGAGTCGGGTGAAAGGAATAGCGGGAAGATCGCAACCAGAACGGGGACGTTCGCGGCGCGAGCGACCTGGGCCAGATCGCCGATGCCATCGACGAAGCGCTTGCGAGGAGCGGGCTGCGTGTGCAGCGATCGAAAGTACTGACCGGTGGAATCGCCCGCTTCATAGGCGGCCCCGCCCGCATCGCCGCGCGCTCGAACTGCAATTGGGCTGTCATCGCCGCGGTCGACGAGGTTTCCCGTGAGAGTGTCTCGGGTGTAGCGTCCGGCAGGCTGCCCCCATCCACGGGCGTAGGCAGCGCCGAGCGTCAGCAATCGGGAATGGCGCATCAGGCGCAGCGCGCCGTGGC
>JAJDAM010000513.1 GCA_029261905.1 Deltaproteobacteria bacterium | reverse complement strand
ACCTCGCTCCGCAATCGCTGCAGCACATCCCGTGCGCAACTCGTGTGCATCCGAGTCCCTCCAGACCCGCCAGAATTGACACCAGAATCAACGGTTGATAGCGTGAGAATCCCGCCCAGCGGGGCAAATTTGTGGACCCCGCCGGAACCGCTACCGCACCGATGGGCGTCCGACTGGGCGTCCGTATGATTCGATTGCGGTCTGCACGGAGAGGTCCACGGTCCCCATGTCAGCAGTCCCTCCCAAGCTACGTCTCGAACCCGATCAGCGTGATATCAAAGATGCCATCGCCTCCGTAGAGGCTGCGATGGCTGATATCCGGGCCGGGAAGATGGTCGTCTTGGTCGACGATGCCGATCGCGAAAACGAAGGCGATCTGTGTATGGCCGCCGAGAAGGTGACCCCAGAGGCCGTCAATTTCATGGCGATGCACGGCCGCGGCCTGATCTGCTTGTCGCTGACCGAAGAGCGGCTCGAGCTTCTCAACTTGTCGATGATGGTCCCTGACTTCGAGAACACCTCGGGCTTCGGCACTGCATTCACCGTGTCGATCGAGGCCCGCCAAGGTGTCACGACCGGGATCTCGGCCGCTGACCGCGCAACCACGATCCAGGCTGCAATTGCCGATGGCGCGCGACCGGGCGACCTGTCGCGACCGGGGCATGTCTTCCCGCTGCGCGCGCGGGAAGGTGGCGTGCTGCGCCGCGCCGGCCAGACCGAGGGTTCGGTAGATCTCGCGAGACTGGCTGGATTGAAACCGGCCGGTGTGATCTGTGAGGTCATGAACGACGACGGCACGATGTCCCGAATGCCCGACCTCGTCGAGTTCGGCAAGAAGCACGACATCAAGATCGTGTCGATCGCCGACATGATCCAGTACCGGCTGCGCAAAGAGAAGCTCGTGTGGCGAGCGGCCGAGGCCGTGATGCCCGTTGCGAATGCAGGAGAGTTCAAGGCGATCGTCTACGAGAATGCCATCGACCACGTCGATCACGTCGCGCTGGTGAAGGGCGAAATCGATCCAGACAAGGCGGCCCTGGTCCGGGTTCACAGCGAGTGCCTCACCGGCGATGCATTTGGATCCATCCGCTGCGACTGCGGAGAGCAGCTCCAATCCGCACTGCAGATGATCGACGCCGAGGGGCACGGCGTGCTGCTCTACATGCGCCAGGAAGGTCGAGGGATCGGGCTGAAGAACAAGATCAAGGCCTATGGCCTGCAGGATCTCGAAGGGCTCGATACGGTCGAAGCGAACGAGAGGCTCGGGTTTCCGGCCGACCTTCGCGACTACGGGGTGGGGGCACAGATCCTGAGCGATCTGGGAATCCACAAGATGCGGATGATCACGAACAATCCCGGCAAGCGCGCCGGAATCGAAGGTTACGGGCTCAGCATCACCGAACGCGTACCGCTCGAGATCGTTCCCAACGAGAAAAACCTCGAATACCTTCGGACGAAGAAGGAAAAACTCGGGCACGTGCTTCACCTGATGAGTTAGCGATCGGCTGCGACGAGGTCCGCGGGCACCGCGAGTCGATCCCATTTCAACACGCCATATTTCAACACCTCACCGTGGCAATGACTGTCAAACCGAGTCTGAAATCGAATTCCGGCAGCGGCGCGCGAGCCGGCCCACGAACGACTGATCCCGAACGCATTGAACAGGGGAGACCACTGGATGTTTGATTCTGTCGAAGCCGTCGAGAAGCAGCTCGGCGACCTCAGCTATATCTGCAACGAGAACATATCGACGGTGGTGTTCCTCGCCGAGCGTCTCGGCAAGCCGATCCTTATCGAAGGCCCGGCAGGCGTCGGGAAGACCGAGCTCGCCAAGGTCGTCGCGGAGGCGAGTGGCCGCGATCTGATCCGGTTGCAGTGCTATGAGGGCCTCGACGAAGCCAAGGCGCTCTACGAGTGGGAGTACTCGAAGCAGCTCTTGTACACGCAGATTCTCAAGGAGCGCTTCTCCGACGTGATGAAAGGTGCGACGACGGTCCGCGAAGCCGCCGAGCGCGTCGGCCAGGAAGACAGTGTCTTCTTTTCGCAGAATTTCATCGTGGCCCGCCCACTGCTCCATGCCATCACTGCAAAAAAGCCGACCATGCTGCTGATCGACGAAGTCGACAAGGGCGATCCCGAGTTCGAGGCCTTCTTGCTCGAGGTCCTGTCGGATTTCCAGGTCACGGTTCCGGAGCTCGGCACCATCAAGGCGACCCAGATCCCGATGGTGTTCCTGACCTCGAACAACACCCGCGAGATGAGCGACGCGCTGAAGCGGCGCTGCCTGCACCTGTACATCGACTATCCGTCCGAAGACCTCGAAATCCGGATCTTGAAGGCCAAGGTCCCGGAGGCCGCCGACAACCTGATCCAGGATCTCGTCGCGATGATGCAGAAGCTGCGCGAGCTCGATTTAAAGAAGACGCCCTCGATCAGCGAGACGCTGGACTGGGCGCGGGCGCTGCTTGCACTGAACTCGACCGATCTCGACAAAGACGTCGTCAACCAGACGCTCAATGTCATCTTGAAGTACGAGGGAGACGTCCGGAAGGCGCAGGGCGAACTGGACAAGCTGCTGGCGAAGAAGGCGGGAGAGGCCGCAGCGGCGGCACCGGTTGCCGCACCGCCGGCAGCCGCAGCGAAGAAGGGCGCGCTTCACTAGATCGGACAACCCAGCACCGAGCAGCCAGGAGCGGACGGCGCGATGCAAAAGCGGATCTTGGAATTCACGAACATCCTGCGAAAGAGTGGGATCCGCGTATCGACGGCGGAAGCGATCGACGCCTTCAACGCGCTCGACCTGCTGTCACTCGACGATCGCGAGATCTTTCGCGATGCGCTGTGCGCCACCATGGTCAAGCGCGGTGAAGAGGTACCGACCTTCAACGAGCTGTTCGAGCTGTTCTGGTCGGGTTTCTACGACAACCTGAAGGACCAGTTCGCCGAAGCCGCCGGGGGTCTTCCCGAGGGCATGGATCTCGAAGCACTGCTGAAGCAGATCGCCGAGATGCTCAAAGACATGGACGGCGAAGCGGGCGACCTGTCGGAGCTCGCGCGCGCGATGCTCACCGGGGATCTCAGCGCACTCGAGCAGATGATCCGTGATGCGGCCGAGGAGGCCGGGGTGGGTCGGATCGAGAACTTCCTGCAGGTCGGTTTCTTCAGTCGTCGAACGCTCGAAGGCCTCGGCGCCGAAGGCGCGGGCGAAGAACTTCGCGACCTGATGAAGCAGCTCGAAGAAGCCGGCATGTCGCAGCAGCAGCTCGATGCGCTGCGCGGATTGATCGACGGCTTGATGGAAGCGGTTCGCAAGAGCGTTCGGAACTTCACCGAGCGCGAGCTGCAACAGCAGAATCACGACTACATGGAGAAATTCCGGCGCGAGACGCTGCTGGAGAAGAGCTTCTATCACCTGACCGAAGACGAAGTGAAGAAGATGCGCGAAGTCGTCGAACGGTTGGCTCAGAAGATCAAGAACATTCTGACGATCCGACGCAAGCGGATGAAGCGCGGCAAGCTCGATCTGCACCAGACGCTGCGCCGCAACATGTCCCACGGCGGGATCCCGTTCGAATTGATCTGGAAACACCGCAAGAAGGATCGGCCGAAGCTCGTGATCATGTGCGACGTATCGTCGTCGGTGGCGAACGTGTCACGCTTCATGCTGCAGTTCTGCTACACGCTGCAAGAGGCGTTCACGAAGATCCGGGCGTTCATCTTCGTCGCGGAGCTCGGCGAGGTCACGCACCTGTTCCAGGACGGGGACATCAGCGAGTCGATCGAAGAAGCGCTGGAGGGCGGGGACGTGATCAACGTCTACACGCGCTCGAACTTCGGTTACGCGTTCAACCACTTCTACCAGAATTTCCTGTCGGCAATCGACAACAAGACGACGGTCATCATCCTCGGCGATGCGCGAAACAACTACAACGACGACAAGGCGTGGTGCTTGCGCGAGATCCACCAGAAGGCGAAGAACGTCGTCTGGCTGAATCCCGAGAGTCCCAGTGCCTGGGGGTTCGGCGACAGCGTGATGGACCGCTACGCCCCGTACACCGACGTGGCCGAGGAGTGCCGCAACCTGCGGCAGCTGTCGGCGATGATCGATCGCCTGGTGCTGCTGTAAGCGTTGCGGTTGCTGTAGTGGCTGCGGTTGTTGTAGTGGTTGCGGGTGTT